>CAZHLQ010000001.1:0-2355 GCA_964533235.1 uncultured Gudongella sp.
GATTAATTATCCTTATAGCAATGTAGCCGGGAATCAAAAAATCAACAAGCTTAATTGCAGCTGCTATCGTAGCTGCAAATAAAACTGACCTTGGTTCCTTCGTCTCAAGATATACTCTATTCATGAAATAGAATGCGACAGGAAACATTGCTAAGCCTGGAAGCCCTGGCAATGCTGTCGATCCGAGATGGATCACATTTCCTATAGTTGCTTCACCTATTCCCCACATTGCTCCCCAAAACAATACTGAAAGAAATTTCTTTTTCATAGGATCAGCTCCTTTTGAAGCATCTCTTTTAATATTCCTATAGCTGTAGATCGTCTATAGTCTTTTGTGGATCTAACATCTGTTATTGGGCTTATTGCTGTTTTGTACATCCCAATAACCTCATCCAGAAGTCCAGCTTCCCTAGATAAGCTTGCTCCAATGAGTATCTTCTCAATTTCATATGATCTCACAACCACCGGCCCAAGTGCTCCAAAGGCTATTCTTATGTCTTCAATTGAACCTTCTCGGAGTCTTGTAGCCATGAACACCGATAGCTTTGCTATTGCATTGGCTTTTCTTGAACCTGTTTTTTCAAATCTCCAGATATTAAAGCTATCTACTGGAATTATTATTTTCGTTAACAGCTCATCCTCTCCCAGAATAGTCTTACCGGGACCCTTTATGTATTCAGAAATAGCTACTAGCCTTTTCCTTTCAGTAGAAGAGAGTTCTAATTCAGCATTGAGTGCATAAAGGCAGGGTAGACTATCCCCCGCTGGAGAAGCATTGCAAATATTGCCTCCTATTGATCCCAGATTCCTGATAGCCGGAGAACCTATACTTCTAATTGGTCCTCTTATGTAGTCAGGTATCTGTCTGCTGTTGACTATCGAGGAAAGCTTTGTAGCTGCTCCTATGACTATCTTATCCTGGTCAATACTTATACCTTTAAGCTCCTCCAAATCTCCGATATATAGGATATCCCTTGAAAATTTGGGAAGGGCTCCTCCCCAGGACTTGTTCTTTACCATAAGATCAGTCCCGCCTGCATAGGGCATAGCTGAAGTCTCTTTCCTTATGGTTAGAGCTTCCTTTAGGCTGCATGAAAAGTATGTCTTCACCATAACCCTTCACCTACCTTGGATGCTTCAAGTATGCCATCTGCTATCATGCTGTAGCCGGTACAACGGCATAAATTACCCTCAATGGCTTCAAGCACCTCTCCTCTAGTGGGGTGCGGATTTTTAGATAACAATGCTTCAGCTGCCAGTACCATCCCGGGAGTACAGAAGCCACACTGTACGCTTCCAGCACTTTCGAACCCAGCCTTGATCGCTTCGAATCTCCTCTGAGTGCTGAATCCCTCTATTGTAAGTACCTCCTTGCCGATCATAGTCATTGCAGACACAAGGCATGAGTTTACAAGTTCTCCATTTACAATTACTGAACAGGAGCCGCATTCTCCTTCTCCGCAGCCTTCCTTTGTTCCTGTAAGCTTCAGGTCATCCCTCAGTAAATCTAAGAGTCTTCTTGTCGGATCAGCATCAACAGATTTTGCTTCTCCATTCAAAATAAAATCAATTCTCATCTCTCATCAACTCCTTTAAGTACTCCGGAGTCACAGGAACTCTATCGATAGATTTATTTATAGCATTCTGAAGAGCACTAGCAACAGCAGGAGCGATACCAACTATGGGCAGCTCTCCTAGACCACTTGCTCCAAACGGTCCAGTACCTCTTGGATTATCGATCAGCTTTATATGCGGTCTAGGAAAATCCCTGGATGATGGGATTATATATGTCGTCAAGGATTTTTGCATGGGTTCCCCATTCGTTACTTCAAAGCTCTCCATTAGCGAGAATCCTAACCCTTGAGCTATTCCTCCCTCTATCTGCCCCTGAACTATTATTGGATCGATTGGCGTACCAATGTCGTATACTGCCCATACTTTCTCTATCTCTACCTCACTGGTTATTTTATCCACCTGAAGCTCGACAACATTTGCACCCCAGGAACTTTCAGGGTATGCATTCCCAATGAATCTGTCGTTGTCCCAGGAAAGCTCCATGGGATATTCATATGACCTTATCACTTCAAACTCCTCTTCCTCCCAGCGTGCCTTCATATCCTTTGCGCAATCCTGAAGCATCTTCCCTACTATAAGTATGGTCCTTGATGCAACAGTTGGCCCTGAATCCGGGCAGTATCTGGTGTCAGGGTATGAATTTTTAACCATTTCAAACGAGATCCCAAGCTCAGCTGAAACAATCTTTCTCAAGGTGGTCAAAACCCCCTGACCTAATTCAGTGCTTGATACAAATATTTCGACTTCGCCGGTCTTGTATTTTCGAAGCTTTACCTTTGG
>CAZHLQ010000002.1:0-5036 GCA_964533235.1 uncultured Gudongella sp.
TTTATAAGGTGAATGAAGTGAGCATCAAATTTTCTAAAAATTTTCATTATCCAGGACTCCTCAGATTGGTCTAAAACAATTATATTACATTTCTACCCGATTATCAAAGATATTATCGATTCGATGTTTACCAGGCTCAAGGCTGACTCTTGAATCATCTATATGCCTTGGTAGATGAATATACTGAATCAGTTCCTTATTCATTAAACATTTGATATATGATAGAATTAGTCTTGATTGCAGGAGGTGCACTATGAAATTCAGCAGAGAACAGGAAAAAGCGATCAAACATAAGGAAGGTCCTGCGTTGGTTTTGGCTGTCCCTGGAGCAGGAAAGACTACTGTGCTTATACACAGAACAAATAGCTTGATATTTGAAAATGAGGTAGACCCTGGCAGCATATTATCCATAACCTTTAGCAGAGCATCCGCGAGAGATATGGCTTTCAGATACAAGAAAAGGTTTGGTGATGGCACTACTCCTGAATTTTCAACAATACATTCTTTTTGTTTTAGTATAGTAAGGGATTTTGCAAGAAATGCAGGCAAGAGCTTTCGATTGATCGAGGATGAGAGCAGCAGCTTCAATAAGTACCTCATCGTAAAGAACCTTTATCAGGAAATAAATGGATACCAAATAACTGAGGAAAAGCTTGAAGGATTTTTCTCGATCGCTGGCTATATAAAAAACATGATGCTGGAGCTGCAGGAACTTGATCCGGCTAGAACTTCTGATATTGAATGCTTCCCTGAGCTTTTTTCAGCTTATGAGGATTTCAAAAAGAAAAGTAGACTTATAGATTTCGACGATATGCTAAGCATAGCTCACAGGCTATTGTTAAGTCATCCGAAGCTCCTTGGGCATTATAGATCCAGGTATAAGTACATTCAACTTGACGAGGGCCAGGACACCTCTAAGCTTCAGCTTATAATTCTCAAGCTGTTGGCAGCACCTGCAAATAATCTTTTTATAGTAGCTGATGACGATCAGTCTATATATGGATTCAGAGGTGCCCATCCTGAAGGGTTGCTTTCCTTCACCACTGATTATCCCCAGGGAAAGCTATACTTCATGGAAGACAATTACAGATCCAGTTCAAATATCGTGACTGTATCAGGTAAGTTTATCTCTCAGAATGGCAGCAGATACGCCAAGACAGTCAAGACGAACAATCCTCAGCTTGGACCAGTGCAAATGCTTAAATTCAAGACCGCAAACGACCAATACGATTATTTGGTCAAGGAATTAATCGGCAAAGCTCCTGACTCAGATACAGCAGTATTATTCAGGAATAATCTGTCATCGATCGGAATTGCAAATGCTCTTGATTCCAAGGATGTAGCTTTTTATGTTAGAGATTCAAGACTAAGATTCTTTAATCATTGGTTGGTAAAGGATGTAGAAAGCTTTCTGAGACTCGCTGAAGATCCAAAGGATAAATCTGCCTTTGAAGGTATATATTTCAAGATGAAGGGCTATATCTCCAAAAGGATGTTGCTCCATGTGAAGGGGAAAGCTGAGAGTGAAACTGTCTGGAAAAGGCTTATGTCATTTCCGGGGTTGACTGAGTTCTACAGACGCCAAATAAACGAGCTGGAGCTTGATTTCAGAAGGTTGACAAAGCTTAAGCCAGAGCCAGCTGTACGGTTTATTCAGGATAATTTGAATTATTCGCAGTATCTAAGGGAAAATGCACAGAGGTCCGGGTATACCTTCGATTATCTAAAGGAAATGTTGTTTCACCTTAGTTCAATCGCACGAGAATCAAGAAATAAGGACGATTTTAAAGTCCGGATGGCTAAGCTTGAAATAATGTTTACTGATCCAAGACGCGAGAAAAAAGGTATTGCACTATCTACCATACACTCTGCAAAGGGTCTTGAGTATGATGATGTATATATCGTAGATCTGATCGAGGGCGAATTCCCTTCGCAAACTAGCATAGAAAGCCTTAACAATGGAGACTCTGAGCTCTATGAAGAGGAAAGGCGTATTTTTTATGTTGGAATGACGAGAGCAAGGAAAAACCTCCACCTGCTAAGCTATGAATCAATGGACGGAGATAATGTCAAAACCTCCAGATTTCTGGAAGAGCTGCAATTGCAGCACAAGAAATAGAGCTCAACGCAACTTAGCCATAAAACAAAAGACCAGCAAGCTGGTCTACAGCACCTCAACGTCCGGAGTGCATTTATATATGACGTTCTTTCTTTCAACTATTATGGAAATTTTGGAGGATAATTGTTTATCTTCCTTGATCTCTGTTAGAAGCTCTCTGTTGGGATTAATGGCTACAGGATTGCCTATCCTTCTAAGCATTGAAAGATCTCCTGTAGTATCTCCATAGGCATAGCTTGATTCAAGATCAACATCATATTCCATTATTATCTCGTCTACAGCTTTCTTTTTGCTTTCTGAGTCCCACATCCGTTTTATTTCACCTGTAAACCTATTCTCCTCATCAACAGAGTATACTGTTCCTCTATACTCTGTTGCACCATACTTTTCAGCCATTCTGGAGACCAAAAAATCAGGGCTTCCTGATATGAAAAAAACCTTGTGCCCCATTGTTTTATGCCAGTCTATCTGACTTCTTGAGTACTTGTACACCATATCCCAGTTAGTTTCAATAACATGATTTGCAACATAATCTACGTGCTCTCTTTTAACTCCTCTGAGTTCCTCTAGATAAACTCCAGCAAGTATCTCAAGATACTCCTCGAAATCTCCATAACGTCTTTCCCATTCATCATATGCCCTTTTGACCTTGGTGTACCAAACCTCTGGATCGATTATTTCAAAGCTTATAAGTTTTTTGAAATGCTCTATCATTAGAGAGTTCCTGAAAATAGTTCCATCGATATCGAAAAATGCCGCTGTTGTACCCATCTATCTATCAACTCTCCTCTTTAATTTACTATTATAAATTCCAACGTCACAGAATTATGGTGTGAGTTGGAAAAATCATGATCATGTGTAAATACTTTCTGAATATAAAGGTTATCTGAAACTAAAAATCCATCAACGACTGCTTTAAAAGTTTTGCCTGGAACATATGGTCCATTTAGTGATCTGCGGGTAGGTGTAGTCCTGTCAACTGCCCAGGAAAATCCTTCAGGTACAAAGCTGCTCGGCAGGTCCTTAAGCCAATTAGGCCATAATTCCTCTGAATCAAATACCTGTGGATCCGTACCAGGCAGGCTGTGGCTCCAGTCTCCCCCCGCCACCACATAGTTTCCTTTTGCATATTCCTCACTCATAAAGCTATTTAATTCTCTTAATTGCATTTCTCTTGTTATCTCTTTATCGTCGTAGGGCGAAAGCTGAAGGTTGACTAATACAAGCTCTCCTCCGTTTCGGACGGGATGCCTTGTTTCCACAAAACACCTGTCCATTTGGAATAGCTTCAAAGGCCAGCTGTCACGATTAAACAGGCTGTGTCTTTCTGCCTTTGAAGTGTTATACCTGGACATAGTCATCAAGCCACCGCTTACCTTCCCAATTGGCTTTAGTATTGGTATTGGGATATATTTCGCTTCATGGTTGACTCCAAATACACTGCCAAAATGAGGATAGTTTATCCTGAAATACTCTGATTGGTCTATGCCGGAGCTCCTTTCTGAATCAAGGTCGACATCTTGAAGGAAAAATATTTCTGAGTCTGTGGAATCAAGACCCAATACCAGTGAATCAAGGTTTTCGAGTATATCCTCTCTGTCCGAGGGGCCGTTCCACTTACCTCCTTCGAAATAGGATACCTGATCCTTGCCCATATCCCCATATCCAATGTTAAGAGTTGTCATACTAATTGTTTCTCCAATTGGGATCTGAGCCACCTGATTATTGGTCACAGAAAGGGGAACAGACCCCTCAAATCCAGAATCTGTGATGGTAAGATACGCAAGAGCCCCTGTAAATAGCAAAGCAATTGCTATAACAAAAACTGATAATATCTTTATCCATCTCATAGTCTACCTCCAAATCAATCCATGTTTTTCTTTGTGTAGAATACGCTTAGAGTCCCTGGGCCAGTATGTGCGCCTATAACAGCTCCAATAAGTCCTGTATAAAAGTCCTTGACTCCGAACTTTTCCGTAATCATTTCCCTTACCTTTTCAGCAGCCTCTGGGTCGTCTCCGTGAAATATAAATACTTTCCTATTTGAAAGGTCAGCATCGATGGACCTTTCCTCCATTAGCTCAAGTAATCTCTTAAGTACTCTCTGCTTTCCTCTCACCTTGTCTATCGGGCCCAGCTTACCTTCCCTCACTTCAAGAACAGGCTTTATGTTAAGCATCCCCCCGAGAACTGCACTCGTTTTTGATACTCTTCCTCCTCTGTAAAGGTACTCAATATCATCAACAGTAAAAATATGATCCATATTTTGTACAAGAAAATCTGTAAGCTTGAGAATATCTTCCGTTGTAGCTCCTTCTCTAGCAGCTTTAGCAGCCTCGTAGACAATAAACCCCAATCCTCCTGATGCCGCCTTAGTGTCAATAAGCTCAAGCTCTAAGTCCGGATATCTCTCTACCAAGCTGTTTCTAGCCATTTGTGCTGACTGAAAGGTCGCTGAAAGCTCCGATGAGAAACCAAGATATATAGCCTTCGACCCATCCTTAGCTATTTTCTCGAAGGACCTTTCGAAGGAGTGCGGCGGTACCTGTGCAGTCTTGTATATCTTCCCATCCCTCATTCCATCGTAAACATCCTTCGGAGTTATGTCTATCTGATCTCTGTACTCATTTTCTCCATTTATAACCAGCAATGGGATCACCTCTATACCCATCTCGTCAGCAAGCTTTGGTGGCAGGTCACAGCAGCTGTCAGTAATTATTTTTACAGTCATATTCTTACCTCCTGGCATATTTTCTATATATGTATGCCCAATATTATAACATATACCAACAGGTTCATGCCAAAAATAACCACTTTTGAAATATCATGACTAAAATGCTAATAATGTTGTACAATCATATCAGGAGGGATCATATGGATAAAATAGTAGACAGATTTATAAATTATGTTAAGATTG
>CAZHLQ010000003.1:0-7463 GCA_964533235.1 uncultured Gudongella sp.
CAGATAATATTGAGATTATGGCTGAGAAGTTTAGTGAGTTTGAAAAATAATATTTATACAAGACCCTTGCTTTATTCCTATTTCTGTGATATGCTTAGCAAGAACTTAATCGGTACAAGGTAAACAGTAACTTTTTCAATACTTGCTATTCATAATAGTAACGAGTATCGGGAATTTGAAACTGAATTACTGAAGTCGTTTTAAGAAATAAAATTTATGGAGGTACTCATTATGAATGGTACAGTAAAATGGTTTAACGCAGAAAAAGGATTTGGATTTATCACAGGAGAAGACGGAAAAGACGTTTTCGCTCACTTCTCACAAATCAAAAAAGACGGCTTCAAGACTCTTGAAGAAGGTCAAGCAGTTTCATTCGACGTTGTAGAAGGCCAAAAAGGTCTTCAAGCTGAGAATATAGTTACTCTTTAATCCAGAGACAAACTACCCCCGGAGATTACTCCGGGGGTTTCTGTTTTTTGTATTCCTTACATTCTGCTTGATGCATCCTGAGCTAAAGTCGATCTCAGGCATTCATCCGGAAGCATCGTCAGTTGAAAGCAAAGCTCACTGCCCTTCATCTTTTCTGAGGCATAGCTTAATCCATTTGTTTTCTCATCCAGTAGTGGATGATCTATTTGTTGAGGGTCTCCTAATAGTACGACCTTAGTACCCTTGCCAACTCTGGTTATGATTCCCTTGACCTGCTTTGGAGTAAGGTTCTGTGCTTCATCGATTATTAAATATGTATTAGTTATTGAACGGCCTCTTATGAAGTTCATTGCCTCAGCTACAATGATCCCCCTGTAGAAAAGCTCATCTATTTTATCCCTTAACTGTTTTTCATTCTTATATCTTTCGTTTTCATTCCTGTCGACAAGTATCTCCAGATTATCTATTACTGGTCTTAAGTAAGGGGCTATTTTCTCCTCCTCAGTTCCGGGTAGAAAGCCGATATCTTCATCAAATTGTACGTTTGGCCTTGTTATGAGTATCTTTCTATAACGCTTTGACGATGGCTCATAGGTATGCTGAAGTCCTACTGCCAGTGAGTAGAAGGTTTTTGCCGTACCAGCCGTTCCTTTAATAATTACCAATGGAGCTACATCTGCATCCTGCATAAGAGCTTCCTGAAGGAATCTCTGTCCTACATTTTTTGGCTTGACTCCAAAGGGTTCCTCGTTTATGCTCCTTAAAGGCACAATTCTAGAACCGTCATATCTTCCTAAGAGAGTTTTCTTTTCACTTGTTTCCGAATGTAGTATGAAAAATTGGTTGGGTATGGGATCAATGGGAATTCTGGCAAGTCCCTCCACAGTATATATGCTTTCTGGGTGAATCCCCTTTTTCTTGAAGTCCACCATAGCTTTGTCACTTGTATACGCATCCATTCTACCTGTATACTGCTTTTCAAAAACCGGTGATTGCTCAGTTGTGAAGTCCTCTGCGACAACTCCCATCATCTGAGCCTTAAGTCTTACGATGATGTCCTTAGTTACAAGAATCAGGTTTTCGCCGTCATCCATAAGTCCTTTACATACCTTTAATATCCTGTTATCGTTTGAATCATGGTGGAATCCTGGAGGGATGTCTACGCTTGAGTAATTAGTTTCTATTTTGATAAGACCTCCGCTTTCCAGTGGAACTCCTTCGTAAAGGTTCCCTTTAAGCCGGAGAATTTCCAGATAACGGATCGCCTGTCGAGCGTTCGCTCCACGTTCAGCATCGTCATTTTTAAGCTTATCAAGCTCCTCCAGAACGGCGACTGGTAAAACAACCTTATTATCCTCAAAAGAGGACAGAGCTAATGGAGACTGAATGATAACATTAGTGTCAAGAACGTAGGTTTTCTTCATCTTACACCTCCACATGAATTTACCACTGCACTACTCTATAAGTATATTTTACACTAATAAGCTCAATAATTGAATTGAATATAAATAATTTTACCTAAGCCAGTCCTTGATCACATGACAGTGGTTAAAAACAGTATTTTTGGCTGAAGTAAGTAAAGTTACATTAGATACAGCTAACCTTTCAAGTACATTATTCCTGAACTCCTCTGAAGATGGATTCTCTTTAAGTTCTTCAAGATATTTCATCCTGAAGACAACCTCGTCTGAAGAACTATGGTACTCCTTCCTTAATTCATTGCTTGGAGAAATCTCCTTCGCCCAAATATCAAGCTTTGCTTTATCCTTTGTTATCCCTCTTGGCCAAAGCCTATCTACCAGAACTCTGAAGCCATCCTCTTTCTGAGGCTCTTCATATACTCTTTTGATTATAATAGTATTCATTGAAATACCTCCTATAGATATCCTCTGACAATTTTTCTACTCAAAAATTCCTTCGGCTGGCCTTCCATCAACGTTCCTCATTTCAAATCCCAGAATGGATGCAATTGTTGGAGCAACATCTACCATTTCCATTTCTCCGATATCATGATTCTTCTTTATTCCAGGTCCAGATGCAATAAAACAGCAGGTATATCCAGGCTTATAAGGTGAATAACCATGAGTTGCATGCCTTATATCCGACATACTCAAGTCCTCAATTATTGAGGACCCAATAGAGTCCACAAACTTATATCCCTCCTTTGCTTCTAACACCCAATTAACGACTTTTGACACTCTCATAGAGTCTAAAGTATTTCTGTCCAATATTTCTTCAATACCATATTCCTCTTTTTCCAAGGCAGCCCTAAGTACTTCAAGAGCTTCACTCTCAGCTAAATGATCTCCTGGCTTAATATGGAGGAAAGCACATCCGTCGGCTGATTGTAGATATGCACGCCAATTATAGGAATCACCAGCCTTCCATATCAATCCTTTTTCAAGTAGAAGATTATTTAAGTGTACCTTATATCTTACGTTCAGTTGTCCATGATCTCCTAATACGATCATTGCAGTTTCAGAAGCTAAATCGGAATCTAGTACGGCTCTGATTATCTCTCCTAATCTCAAATCCATTCTTTCTATCGCCTTCATAGCTTCATCTGATCCTGTTCCAAATCTGTGTTTAGTATCATCAAGATCGATTAGATGGAGAAGCAATAAACCGGGCTTCTTAGTTTTTAATGTATGACAAGCACAAAGGGTAGAAAAGTTATCGAGCTCGGGCTGATTGACTCCCTTTCTATATTTCCCAAATTTCAACTCCATTTCAAGACTGTAGATAGGATTCCCATTCCTCAAGACCTTAAGTATCTGGTTCTCTGTTCTTACTGCAGCAAGCTCAGGTAAATTATACCTGATCCTAGCTTTACCTGTGACTGGCCATAATATCCCTGCAGAGGAATAGCCTTTATCCCTTGCAAGTTCATATATTGTTGGTACCTTGATGTCATCTCTGAACCAATGCCAATCCTGATCCTGCTCCTCAACAAAGGGCTGAAAAGGATTGTTATGGTATACTCCATGTCTATCAGGCCAACAGCCTGTTACTATTGTGGAATGAGCAACATAGGTAAGACTTGGATACACACTCTTAAGCTTGGTAGTATATGATCCTCCCTCAATTAATCCTTTTAGGTTCGGAAGGCTTCTTGCCAACTCCCAGTCAGAGATTGAGAAGGAATCATAGGATATTAGGATCAGGTGGTTGATCTTGTTGTCTTTTTTCTCATTCTCCATGATCTCACCTCGGCATATTAGTTTTCTATTCTGAATTCATCTTTAGGCAGCTTAAGGAATACTAATAAACCACCAATAAACAGAGGTATTATTGCAAAAATGCTGTATTTCGCATTCCCTGTTATGTCCGTCGTCAAAGCCATAAGCGCTGGACCTATAATGGCAGCAAACTTCCCAAATATGTTGTAAAATCCAAAGAATTCATTGGAATTCTGCTTTGGAATTATCTTGGCAAAATATGACCTGCTCAATGCCTGGATTCCTCCCTGGGCTGAGCCTATTAGAGCACCCAGTATGAATATGTGCCAAACAGAAGAAATAAAGTAAGCTGCAACACATGCTACAACATATGTCAATATGCCTACTATTATCATAGCTCTAGCCGAATACCGCTTGGCAAGGTTACCATAAAGGATAGCGAATGGAAATGCTATAATCTGTATTACGAGCAGTATTCCTAACAAGGTAAAGGTATCCATTGCATTGCTTCCAAGAACAGATGTTGCATATGGTACTACCATTTTTATTATTGTGTCTACCCCGTCAATATACAAGAAATAAGCTATAAGGAACATAAAGACAGTCTTATGCTGCCTGATATTTGAAAATGTTGTCATTAGTCTTTTAAAGCTGTTTTTCACTGGAGAAGGCTCTGGCTCGATGTAGTACTTCTGTCTTACGTTTTTCAGCATCGGTATAGTCAATAGACCCCACCATACTGCCGTTATCACAAAGCCTATCTGGTAGCCTACAGGATTGTCCATACCCATCAGCAGTACGACCAGAAGACTGACTCCAAATGGTATGACGCTAAATATATATCCAAAGGCATATCCCCTTGTAGAAACCTTGTCCATTCTCTCATCAGCTGAAACATCAACCAGGAATGAATCATAAAATATATTGGATCCGGCAAATCCTATTGAGGTCAAAATGTAAAATAAAGCGAGCAATTGCCATAACCCACTGGATGGAGGTATAAATGCCAATGCGGCAGTAAAGAAAATACCGATAGCAGCGAAAAATGCAAAAAACTTCTTTTTCATCCCCTTGTAGTCAGCAATAGTTCCTAAAACTGGGCTTATAACGGCCACGAGAATACTTGCTATAGTATTGAAATAACCCAGATCCATACTGCTTTGAACATTCTTGAACATTCCGAATACTACAGGTAAAAGTGCAGTTGTTATTGCAATAGAATAAGCTGAATTCCCACAGTCATACAATATCCAGGATTTTTCTTCCTTGGTTAGCTTCATGTCCTATCCTCCCAATTTGTTATATTTATCTTTAGTTTAGCAGATTACCATGAAATATACGACTACCACAATCGAATGTTCTGATTAAATTTGTGTTAACTATTGGGTATAATATAGATGAGGTGAAATCTATGAAATTGGGAGAAGTTATAAAAGATCTCAATTCGACCGATAATGTAAACGCAAGGCTTGATCTGTTGGAGGAGCTTTATTGGGCCGAATATGAAGAAGATGTTTCTGTAGCTGAGCTGGATGGTCTATCTGAAATTCTATTGCTTTCTGAGACCCTTGAAGAATACTTTGCAATACAAAGGCTTTATTCCAATCCTGAAGGAGCAATGCTTGATTTTTATCAGGATCAAATATTGAAGCTCTATTCTAAGGATCCTCTGAAATTTATTAAGGCTTCAACTGAGTACCCAGAGGATGGGC
This sequence comes from uncultured Gudongella sp., assembly GCA_964533235.1. Lineage (GTDB taxonomy): Bacteria > Bacillota > Clostridia > Tissierellales > Tissierellaceae > Gudongella. The sequence continues at coordinate 5,321 of CAZHLQ010000003.1, forward strand.
TGAACGTTCTTTATATCTTTAGGAACAAGGGGTACTTCAGTGACTATGAGATAGAGAAGAACAAACTTATCAGTTTAAGTGATTCAGATGACACCACAGATAGAATAGAGTTATTTTTCAGAATGTATGACAATCTATGCCACACATGAATATAGCAAGCTGAGGCGTGTCCTTAGAAAAAAAGAGAGGTTGCTCAAAGCAATCTCTCTTATAGTTTGTTCAATCTAAAATTATCCATCATTTCTCCAGTCAGGCTTATCCCTAGCTCGTTGGGGGGAATATCATCCCTTTCTACCCATACTGCAGTTTCAAGCTCAGCTTCATCCAGAGTTATCTTGTCATCCCCTTCCAACTCAGCATAGAAGCCGGCCAATAGTGTATCTGTAAATGGCCATGGCTGACTTTTATAAAACCTTAAATTCTTTACCTTTAGACCGACCTCTTCCATTACTTCTCTATGAACTGCCTGCTCGAGAGACTCTCCGATCTCTGCAAAGCCTGCTATCAAGGCAAATCTGGTATATGCTCTTCCAGCATATCTTGTAAGAAGCAGCTTATTCCCGTCATGAACGGCTACTATTACACACGGTGAGATGGTAGGATATACCGAAAACCCGCAGCTGTTGCAATGGAGCATCCTTTCCCTGTCAGAGGGCTCCAAATTGCTGCCACATTTGCTGCAGTACCTGTGACTTTCATACCATCTATTCAATTGCCACCCGATGACTCCGGCAAATGACCTCCAATACTTTGGTTCGGTTCTGAATCTCGCAGTATTAGCGTAGACCCAACCTGTATTGCCGTCAAGTCCTTTGTCGTCAACAAGAAAATAATTTATCTCATCTATGGAGAATAGATATTTAGCATTATCCATCAATGACGGATCAAAATCCTTAAAATCCTCAAAGGATGGATACCAGAGCTTTTCTTTGTCCTCCTTAATTAATACTGAATCACCGTTATATGATAAAAACAGGTCCGTAGCATTTGGTTTTTTGGGAGCATATTTATTATTGAAAACCTTCGGTCCGATATCATGTATCATAATTTCCTCCTATATACTATGCTTTAGCTGTTGATCTTGATTTAGCAAATGCCAAAATGAGACCAAGAGCCACCGATAATGAAGCTGCAAAAAGAACTTTGTACTCCGGCGGAAGAAGGAATGTGATAGTATGTGCAGGGATCCAAAACAAGGGTAGAGTCTTCAGGATCACAAAAGATAAGAATCCATTCCAATCTATGGCTTCTGCTATAGCAGCTACTGTCGGTCTGATTTCAGGAGTTTTATATAAAAGATCGATATATGTGTCGGTGATCTTATGAGTGCCCATTAGCATAGGAGCAAATGTAGTGTTTAGCAGAGTACTAACAAGGACTGCATAAACAATCTTCCCACCTTGAGGAAGCAATCCCTTTCCTTGAGCTGATGCTACTCCGCTGCCATAGATCTCAAAAGCCAGGACTATAAGCATGCCAAGTAGCCCCCATATAATAGCTCGGTAGGGAATACCCTTTGGTAAACCTACCCAGTCTTTCTTCATGATTCTTACAGCTAATAGCTCTCCCATGGTCGCTAAGATCGAAAACTTTATGAAGCCAGATATATATGGATGATTCCCTGTAAAGTCCATGAATATTTTATTGGTTCCTGGCGTCGCTATAAAGATCACTATTGATGCCAGTACCAAGCCCCAGATAATATCGCCTTTTTTCATCAACCTTCCTCCGATTCATTAATTTCGTATTAAATACCTCTTAATATGATAGCCTTATGCTGATGCATTGTCAACGAATCAAATAATTGCGATAAAAAAAGGCACAGAAGCTGTTTGCTCCCGCACCTATGTAGATGTGCCTGGCATTATTTTAATGCCTGATTTTGTGTACGGCTCCCTTGGCTAGTGATGCAGTAAGCTTGGCGTTAAAGCTAGTGCATCGTGGTCATGGAGTCTGTAGTCAGTTCCTCTGTGGATGCCGTTCACCAGAAGTATACCTATATCAGTTTCAGGTATGGATAGATCCTTTAGAACTCTCGATACGGGGATATCTTCCTCATACTCAAATTCTCTAAATCTACCATTACCTTCACTTGTGGTGGCGAACAGCTTGACTTGGATCATCATAGCTCTCATCACCTTTC
>CAZHLQ010000004.1:0-9537 GCA_964533235.1 uncultured Gudongella sp.
ATATATAAGTATGATGATAATAATTATCAATTAATATATAAGGAGGCATGCTTCGTGAAATTCGAAGAACACAATCCGTTAGATAATAAGATTTACCAGGTGCTTGACCCGGATGGCAAGGTAGTTGAAAAGACTGAAGTCCCTGAATTAACAGCTGATCAGCTAAAATCTATGTACCAGACCATGCTGTATTCTAGAACGATAGATGAGAAAGCGTTATCCTATCAAAGGCAGGGACGTATGCTCACCTACGCTCCAAACATCGGACAGGAGGCTGCCCAGGTTGGTAGTGCATATGCTCTGGATAAGAAGGACTGGCTTGTTCCTGCCTTCAGGGAGCTGGGTGCGTGGCTTACAAGGGGAGTCAGTCTGAAAAATATTTATACCTATTGGTATGGAGATGAATGGGGAAGCCATACTCCCGAGGATGTAAGGGTTCTTCCGGTATCAGTTCCCATAGCTTCTCAGCTTCAACATGCAACAGGCATAGGGATGTCAATCAACATCAAGGGTGAAAAAGACGTAGTGCTGACCTATGTGGGAGACGGAGGAACATCCCACGGCGACTTCCACGAGGCTTTGAACTTTGCTTCTGTATTCAAGGCTCCTGTGGTATTTGTCATACAAAATAACCAGTACGCAATATCGACAAAAAGAGTAATCCAAACCATGAGTGAAAATCTGGCTCAGAAGGCAGTTTCTTATGGGATGCCAGGTATACTTGTGGATGGAAACGATATATTTGCAATGTACAATGCTACCAAGACAGCTGTGGAAAGAGCAAGAAATGGAGAAGGTCCGACCCTTATCGAGGCCTACACCTACAGACTTGCTGCCCACACAACCTCCGACGATCCAACGAAGTACAGAGATGATAAAGAGGTAGATGAGTGGCGTCTCAAGGATCCTGTGAAGAGATTCAGCAATTACCTTAATTATAACGGGGTAATTGACGAGAACTGGGAAAAGGATATCTTGACAAAGCTTGAGGAGGAGGTCATGGCAACCTTCGAGGATATTGAGAAGAATTCAAGCTATGAACTGGAGGATATATTCAAATACCACTACGAAAAGATGCCTTTACAGCTTCAGGAGCAGCTTGATGAGTACAGGGCATATCTTAAGGGAGGTAATTAAGGATGGCTAATACACTTAGCATAGTACAGGCAGTAAACCAGGCATTGATGAATGAAATGGCCCTGGATGACAGGGTAATAGTCTACGGCGAGGACGTTGGAGTTGAGGGAGGAGTATTCAGAGCAACTGTCGACCTCCAGAAAACCTATGGAAAAGAAAGAGTTTTTGACACTCCCCTTGCTGAATCGGCAATAGTAGGCACTGCAGTCGGAATGGCTATCAATGGGCTTAAACCAGTTGTAGAAATGCAGTTTTCAGGCTTCTCATACCCTGCCTTCAATCAGATCATAAGTCATGTTGCAAGAATGAGAAACAGATCAAGAGGCAAATACCCCCTACCCATGGTAATAAGAGCTCCCTATGGCGGAGGCATTAGGGCATTGGAGCACCATTCAGAGAGCACAGAGGCACTATATGCTCAGATCCCCGGACTTAAGGTAGTCATACCGTCCACCCCATATGATGCCAAAGGTCTCCTTATAGCTGCCATGAGAGATCCTGACCCGGTACTTTTTTGGGAACCCAAGAGGATATACAGGGCGTTCAAGCAGGAGATCCCCGAGGAAGCATACGAAATACCCATTGGAAAGGCTAAGGTCGTCAAGGAAGGTACTGATATAACAATAGTAGCCTGGGGAGCTATGGTAAGGGATGTTCAAAAGGCAGTAGATATGGCTGAGAAGAAGGGTATATCAGCAGAGATCATTGATCTAAGAACTATTGCACCAATGGACAGAGAAAGCTTTGTTGAATCAGTTAAAAAGACTGGAAGAATATTAGTGGTACACGAGGCACCTAAAACTTTAGGCGTTGGTGCAGAAATAATATCTGTTGTCAACGAGAAGGCATTCCTTTATCTTGAGGCTCCGCCTACAAGGCTGACAGGGTTTGATATAACCTTCCCACTTCCAAGGGGTGAGCATCACTATATACCTACACCTGAGAGAATAGCCAAAACCATAGAAGAAATTGTTAAGTACTAGGAGGTGCAGGATATGAAATTCGAATTTAAGTTTCCGGATATAGGAGAAGGCATACACGAGGGCGTAATAACCAAGTGGCTTGTGGAGGAAGGCTCTGAAATAAAGGAGGGCGATTCTGTAGCTGAAGTCGAGACTGACAAGGTAACTACTGAGATCCCCTCTCCAAGGACAGGCAAGGTGCTTCACCTTCTTGCAAAAAAGGGCGATACTATCAATGTGGGGCAGGTTTTCGTAACAATAGAAACAGAAGCAGTCGGTGATGAGACAGCAACCGTGGAAGCACCTGAGGTCGTTGAGGAGGAGACTGCAGGAGTAGTCGGCGAGGTGATAGCCTCATCCGAGGTCATACCGTCAAGCACTGAAGGCTTTGAGAAAAAGACAGTCGGGATCTCGGCTGAAAAGGTACTTGCTACTCCTGTTGCCAGAGCCCTTGCGAAGGATCTTGGCGTTGATATCAATAAAATAAAGGGAACCGGACCTAATGGCAGAGTCATGAAGGAGGATATATATAGCGCCTCCCACAAAGAATCTGACAGAGTGCCTGAAGCGAAGGCAGAGCCTGAGGAAAGGACAATATCAAAGGCTGTACAGTCTGCCCCAGGTGAAAGGGTCGAAAGAGTACCATTAACAAGGATAAGAAAAACCATATCTGAAAAAATGACTCAATCGAGGTTTACTATACCTCATACCACCGCAATGGACGAGGTGGATATATCAAAGCTTTATGATCTAAGGAAGAAATATAAGGACTCCCTGAAGGACGAGGATATAAGCCTTACCTATATGCCGTTCATTATTAAGGCTGCAATTTCAGCGCTCAAGCAGCTGCCTGAATTCAATGCAAGCCTGGACATGGAAAAGGATGAGCTGATCCTTAAAAAATACTATGACATTGGGATCGCTGCAGATACCGAGAGAGGTCTTATGGTTCCCGTCATAAGGGAAGCTGACAGACTCTCTATAGTTCAGCTGGCAAAGGCAGTTGAGGATGTCAGCACCAGGGCTAAGAACAATACGATCGAGCTGTCTGAGCTTAAGGGCAGTACCTTTACCATAACCAACTATGGCTCTATTGGTGGATACTTTGGTATACCGATCATAAACTACCCAGAGTCTGGAGTGCTTGGATTGGGAAGAGTAACGAAAAAACCTATCGTGAGGGATGATGAGATAGTTGTAGCCCATGTGCTGCCATTGTCACTTTCCTATGATCACAGAATTATCGATGGAGCAAGTGGAGCAAGATTCCTTAATATAGTCAAAGAACTATTATCCGAGCCGGAGCTGTTGCTCCTTATGTCATAGATTGGGGCTGATTTGAATGGAAAAATATGATATTGCAGTATTTGGCGGGGGCCCTGGGGGATATGTGTCTGCCATAAAAGCAGCCCAGCTGGGTGCAAAGGTTATACTTGTCGAAAGGGAAAGATTGGGAGGATTGTGTCTTAACTGGGGTTGTATACCTACAAAGACCCTCCTCATTTCTGCAAGGCATTACAGAGATCTTCTAAGGAGCATTGAGTTTGGAATTTCAGGAGTCGATCTTTCCAATGCGAAGGTCGACTGGACGCTCTTGATGGAGAGAAAAAGCAAGGTAGTTGATAAGCTGGTTTCAGGGGTAGAGCTTCTAGTAAAAAAGAACAAGGTTACCTTCGTAAATGGTGAGGGGACGGTCCTGGATAATCACACAATTGAAGTAAACGGAGAAAAGATAAGCTTTGACAACCTAATAATCGCAACAGGTGCCATGGGTATTGTCCCTGAAATACCTGGTCTCTCAAAATCAATTGAGGATGGCCTTGCATTGGACAGCAGAGGGGTATTGAGCCTTCAGGATATGCCCGCTGAGGTGACGATCCTTGGCGGAAACGTCTACGCTATTGAATTCGCTACTATATTCAATGCAATAGGAACCAAGGTGACCTTGATCCACAAAAACAAATCCATTCTTCCGGGAGCCGACCATGAGCTTGCACAGCTGTTGGAAAGGCAGCTTAAGAAGGATGGCGTTAAAATTCTTGGGGATAGTGAGGTTAAAGGCACGGATGGTTCAAGCGTAACGATCACAAGAAAGGACAAGGAAGAATCAATCGATGGTGATAAGATTTTAGTATTCATGGGTATCAAGCCTAATCTTAGCGGCTTGGAAGTGCTTAACCTTAAGATGAATGAAAGGGGCTTTATTAAAACAGACCCTAAGCTTAGAACAAGTATTGAAAGTGTATACGCAGTCGGGGACGTAAATGGGACCCTCCCACTGGCTCATGTTGCATCAGCTGAGGGCATAGTTGCTGCAGAAAATATAATGGGTGTGGAAAGCAGGATGAATTACAACATAATACCAAGAGTTGTTTACTCCTTCCCTGAGCTTGCCAGCGTAGGGATAACCGAAGAGGAAGCCAAGGACAAGGGTTTGGACTACAGTGTAGGGAAGTTCCCGCTTATGGCAAACGGCATGGCTATTGCAGAAGGTGAGACAAACGGTTTTGTTAAGATCATCTCTGACAACAAATACGGTGAAGTCATAGGAGTCCACATGGCAGCAGCGACCGCCTCAGACATGATATCCAAAGCGGCGGCTATCATGCAGCTTGAGGGCACAGTTTACGATATAGCCAAGACCATACACCCTCACCCTACCTTTGCTGAAACCCTTATGGAAGCAGCCTTTGCAGTTATCGACAAGCCTATACACGTATAAAATCTCCCGGGATATGATTCCCGGGAGATTTTTACTGTTCTTTAAATTCCTCATAAATTTCTTCAAAAATACTCTCTGCTTCTCGAAACGCCTCTCCCACAACAGGATCAAAATGACTTCCAATGTCACCCTCGATTATAGCACAGGCCTCGCGGTGAGTGAATGCCTTCTTATATGGTCTTTCTGATCTGAGAGCATCATAGACGTCAACCAGTGCCATGATTCTTGCAGACAAAGGGATCCTTTCACCTTCTAAGCCTTCCATATATCCTTTACCATCCCATCTTTCGTGGTGGTACTTTGAAATTTCTATACCCATTTCGATTATTTTATTATCCGGATACAATGTAAATATTGACTCTAGCGTCGATGCCCCTATACTGACATGCGTCTTGATAGTTTCAAACTCCTCCAATGTCAATTTCCCTGGTTTTAATAGTATGCTGTCTGGAATTCCTACTTTCCCAATATCATGAAGAGGTGATGCATAATAAATATTCTCTATAAAATCAGCTGTTATATCCTCCTTATATATACTGTCTCTTAACTCCTGAGCCAAGACCCTACAGAAGCTTTGAACCCTTTCTATATGCTTTCCGGTCTCATAATCTCTCGATTCAGTAAGCTTTGCCAGTGCAAGGCTGGATGCTTTCTGAGAATCAAGAACTTCCTTTACCTTTTGGTTTACCATATCTTCCAGTTGATGGTTGTATTCCTCAAGCTTTAACTGCAGCTCGTGCATTTTAATGTGGGTCTTTACTCTTGCTATTATTTCATCTGGCTGGAAGGGTTTAGTAACATAATCCACTCCTCCAAGGTCGAAAGCAAGTGTCTTATCCTTGGAGTTATTAAGGGCACTAATGAAAATAATTGGGGTGTCCTTAAGTGATGGAATTTTCTTAAAATACTTACATACCTCAAACCCATCTATTCCGGGCATCATGATATCTAAAAGAACCAAATCCGGTGCAGACTTTTCTGCCGCCCTGATAGCCATTTCACCATTTGGGAAAGCTACAACTTTATAGTTGTTCTTTTTAAGTATCTCATGGAGTATTTTTAAATTTGCAGGGGTATCATCTACTATCATTACAGTATTAATCTTTTTATTCATTCAATTTTCCATCCCCTATCATTCTTAAAATAATCTCATTGATACTGTCATAATCAAAATCCTCCATCATCCCACGGAGAATATCAGAGGCGTACTTATTATTCTTACTGAGACTCTCAATCAAAGTCTCCAGTAGTTCAATATCGCCATTATTAACTGCATCCTTCAGATGCTTTACCATATCTTCAGGCAAGTGTATTTTCTCTTCAGTATAGTAATCATAGCGTTGAAATTTTGAATCGTTGGGCATTTCCAGTACGTCCAATTCAAGGGAACCGCACTCTTCACCCATATTTTCCAGCTCAACTGTAAATGTAAAGGTACTTCCTACTCCAAACTCACTGTCAAATTCAATATTTCCACCCACCAGTTCAGCATATTTTTTAGAAATTGGCAATCCTAATCCTGTTCCACCAACATTGTTATTATAGGATCTATGAAAGAACTGATCGAATATATGAGGCTTATCTTCCTCAGTTATTCCCTGGCCGGTGTCATTCACAACAAACGTGAGCATGGTTTTCTTATTCCTCTTACTTGTCTTTACTTCAATTTCAACGTTTCCCTCACTGGTATATTTAACTGCATTACTGCCTAAATTTAGCATTACCTGGGTCAGCTTAAGTCTGTCCGCCTTTACCTTAAGATTCCTTGGGATTTCTTTTTTTACAAAGAAGCTGAGATATTTGGATTCTGCCTGGCTTTTTAAGATATCCAAATTCTTGTCAATAAGTTTTTCCAGATTTATCTCTTCAAGATTAATTTCAGAGCTTCCTGATTCGATTTTTGCCATATCGAGAACCTCATTTATCATCTCCAGGAGGTGCTCGCCACTGGATATTATCCCTTTAATTTTTGTTTTTTCCTCTGTACTAAATCTGTCTTCCTTATCCATAAGATAAGCGTTTCCAAGTATAACATTTAAAGGAGTTCTAATCTCGTGACTCATATTAGATAGAAATCTTCCCTTGGAAAGACTGGCTTCCTCGGCAGTTATTCTTGCTGTTTCCAGCTCAGCCTGTATTCTTTTTGGTTCGGTGATGTCAGTATTAGTTCCAATAAACCTTCTAACTTGTCCCTCTGCGGAAAAAATCGTCTTTCCTCTGGTCAATATCCATTTGTAGGTTCCTTCCTTATGCTTTAGCCTGTGAATAACTTCATAGTCTTCCGAGTTCCCTTCCAGGTAATCTTTCACCTTTGCTTCTATCATTTCTTCATCCTCTGGATGCCAAAGATTTCTCCAACCATTGAAATCATTTGATACTTCCCAGTCCTCATATCCAAGCATTGATTTCCATCTAGTCGAATATTCGACTTTACCTGTTATCATATCCCAATCCCAGATGCCTGATCCAGTTCCTTCTATTGCAAGATTCAATCGCTCTTCACTTATCCTTATTGATTCATGCATGTTTTTTTCTTCGGTAATATCTACAAGGTAGCCATTCCAGAAAGTACCGCCATTTTCAAGCCTTTCTGGTCTTGCAGTGCCTCTGATCCACTTTTTACCTAATGTCGGTAATATTACAGGATACTCCTTGTTCCAAATTGAAAGGTCGTCATGTGATTTTACTATAGACTCTAAAATGTATTGCAGATAATCAGGATCTATTCTTGTAAAAACAACTGAAGCATCTTCAGTGATTTCCTCAGGAGTAACTTCATAAATTTCATATATTCCCTCACTACTGAAAGGAAATCTGGATTTACCGTCTGTATCCATCTGATATTGGTATACTGCTCCTGGGACTTGTTTGGTAAACTTATGCATCAATTTGTGAAAGTTTGCTTCTATTTCCTCAACCTGTACAATATTGGTTATGTCTTCCTTTATTGCAACATAATTTAATATCTCTCCCTTTTGACTAAAAACTGGAGAGATAGAAGCAGATTCCCAGTAAAGTTCTCCATTCTTTCTTCTATTTCTGAGGCGGCCTTTCCACTCCCTGCCACTGCTGATCAAGTTCCACATTTCCTTGTAAAATTGAGCATCATGGTAATCAGATTTAAGTATTCTTGGATTTTTACCGAGGGCTTCATCGGCTGAATATCCTGTTATTTCGGTAAATTTCGGATTGATATACAGTATGTCCCCTATTTTGTCCGTTATAATAACAGCTGCAGGACTATACTCAATCGCTTGCAAAATTGCCTTCATTTCTTCTTCATTTTTTTTGATTTTGCTTATGTCTATGTGTGTTCCATGCATTTTTAAAGGAGCACCGTAGTCATCACGCTCTATTACTTTTCCTTGGTCCCTTACCCAAACCCAGCTCCCGTTTTTATGCTTCATCCTATGCTCTGAGTAGTAAGAGTCGACTCCATCATAAACTGCTCTAATATTCTTAACAACCCCGCTTTCAAAGTCTTCAGGGTGGTAACGGTCTCTATTAAAAGCTTTTACATCTGAAAGCTCCTCAATTGTATATCCCAACATTTGAGCATAGATTTCATTAAACTCCATCTTCTCGGTAGTAAAGTCAATTTCCCAGGTTCCAATTTTGGAGGCTTCAATAATATGATTTAGACGTTGGTTATTCTCCTTCAGTTCTTGATCATATTTTTTAAGTTCAGTGATATCTCTTCCAACTATTTGATGCTTCGATATGCCACCCTTCTCCATTATAGGGTAGATTGTCCATTCTAACCATCTGGTATCTCCCCTGATGTCCTTGATCTCAAATGCTTCAGTATGTATAACACTCGAGTCAAAGGTATTTAAGTAGTTCTCGACCCTTTTATAATACTTTGGTGCAAATTTATCTTTGATTTTCCGTCCAATGATTTCATTCTTAGACAGGCCTGATAACTTAGTAAACGCCTGATTTGAGTACAAAATTTTGGTATCTCTATCTATCCTTAAAATAGCTTCTTTTTGAGAGTCAAGGATCGAATCAAGCTGACTCTTCATCAGTTCAAGCTCATCACTTATTTCCTTATTCTGAAGTAAAAATAACAGAGCCTTACTGAAATCACTAAGAGCTTTTCTTTCAAAATCAGTATAATCATGTCTACTTAACACTGAATCAAAGCCTATAAATCCATAGCATCGATTGTTCTTCATCATTGGTACCGCCAGCAGACTCAGTACACCCTGAGGTTCCAGTATTTGCCTGACGCCGTCTGCCTCATCAAGAGCGAGTACATCAGGGAGGTATACAACTTCACCTCTTTTATGCAGGTCCACCCAATAGGTGATGCCATCCAGAGAAACATTTTGAAGCTCGTCAATAACAGGTGCTGTCCCTTTACTGCACCACTCGTAGGTATTGCTGCAAGTATAATTTTCAAAGTCATAGTCAAAGATATAAACTCTATCCACACTTACGAATTCCCCAAGCTTACCAAGAGCACTGTTGATCTTCTTATCAAACTCAGATCTATCACTTGATAAAAAATCCTCCATAATTGACAGGATTATCCCTTGTAGTTCGGAATAGTTATGTACTAATTCTGTTTCAAGATGCTGAGTCAAATCTATACCCCCTTGTTATTTATTTGTCTATTAAAAGCTAAGTATATTCTACCATTATAATGTAATTATTACAATATGCGCAAAATTTGAAATATTCGAGTATGTAAAAAGGGCTGCAATTGCAGCC
>CAZHLQ010000005.1:0-6679 GCA_964533235.1 uncultured Gudongella sp.
GCAAGAGCAATGGTCTCAGACGTAGCACCAAAGATAATAAATGACAGGACCTACGTTCCCTTGAGAGTAATAAGCAACGCTCTGAATATCGGGATCGACTGGAAGAATGAAATTAGGACGGTATATGTTGATTCCTCAAAGACCTCTACCATGGAGCCCTTCTTCAACATGAGGATCACAAGTCCTGCAGCAGGTATAGTCATCACCGGAACCACAGAGGTTTCCTATTCTATAGGAGCGCAAGAGCTTTCCAAGGGCAATGAATTAAGACTGATGCTTCTGGACAATACAAATGCCAAGGGCTTTGTTGTCGCAAGAGGTACAGGCTCTTCAGGAAAGGCGACCTATATCCCGAAGGTAGAGGACAATGGAAGCAAGCTTCTTGCTGCAGCTCTATATAATTCAAACGGAATTTTGATCGCATCTGATGTTATTCCTGCGACTGTTCAGGTGATGCCACAGGTTTCTATCGGCGGTATCTATGACAATATGACTGTAAGCAGCGCAATCCAGATGACTCCTCAGCTGAACTTTGTTCCCCATTCGGTAACCTACACCATGACGAACTTAAACAATGGTAATGTGCTTGAATACAAAGAGCTGGATCCTTATGGAACCTTCACCTGGGATCCATCATTTGAGCAGCAGGGAACTTACAATGTCAAGCTGACTGCCTATGATATGTCTATGAATGGCTATGACAGCAGGTCCATACAGCTGTCAGTCTCTTTGGATAAGAAGCTGTCTCTTTCAGGTGTAACACAGGGGATGACTGTAAATAAGCCGGTGACGCTAATAGCATCCAGAAACTTTAATGTAAAGGATACGACCTATGTCTTAAGGGACAAGGCAACAGGAGCAGAAATTGCCCTTGCAACCATCCCATACGGAGGGTATACATGGTTCCCTGGACCTCAGTACTCTGGAGATAAGGAGCTGATGGTAAGAGTGACAGACACTCTTGGACAAAGCTGGACAAGCAGTCCAATAAGCGTAAAGGTAGATGGAAGTCCCAAGCTTCAATTTCTTGGAATAGGGCCAAACGAGGTCATTACCGGAGCATCGAAGCTAAACTATAGAAGCAATGTTGATGTTACAAATATAAAGTATACCTTAACGAATATCAAGACTGGCGAAAAGAGAACGATCCTTCCGTCTGCAGGCTTTGCAGAAGCTCCATATGCTCCACTTCCAGCCGATACAGGAGACTGGAGAGTTCAAGTCGAGGGCAGCTTTAACGGCAGCGCCTTAAGAAGCGAATCAGTTCAATTCAAAGTATATACCGGAAAGCTATACGGACCTTATAGAATAATAGAAAAGGACAAGTTTCTGGGGTTTGCATCAGGTATGGCTGTGGAAGCAATGAAAAAGACAGGAATGTCGGCTGCTATACAGACAGCTCAGGCAATTCTGGAGACCGGCTGGGGGCAGAGTGTACCAAGCGACAAATACACCGGAAAGAAGTCAAATAACCTGTTCGGCATTAAGCAAAAAGGAAACGAGGATTATGTAATTTCAAACACCTGGGAGGTATATAACGGAGTGACCTACAGGATCGATGCCAAGTTCAGGGCATATAAGGATCCTAAGGAAAGCTGGAACGACCACAAGGCCTTGCTTCTTAATGCAGCAAGATACCAGATATTCAGGGATGTTATGCACGACTATACCTCAGGAGCTTGGGCTATAAGGAGAGCAGGCTACGCAACAGATCCACAGTATCCACTAAAGCTCATAAGACTTGTTAACCAGTATAACCTTCAGGAGCTTGACAGAATAATATTTTAGCGAGGAATTAATATGAGAATAGGCTATGCATGCCTGACCAGGGGAATACCCTATACAGATATAAAAGGAACTGTACAAAAAAATGCCACCGAAGCAAGGTTGAGGGAATTGATAGCCCACAACCTTGCTTCACTTGACAGGATGCTTGATTATAACAGAGATTCCGGTATACATATGCTTAGGATAAGCTCTGATATCATACCCTTTGGTTCAAGTCCCGTCAACACACTCCAGTGGGAAGGGGAGTTTGAGGAGGAACTGGCAGCATTAGGGAGGAAGATCACAGCCTATGATATCAGAGTCTCCATGCATCCAGGGCAGTATACTGTCCTCAACTCACCAAGAGCAGAGGTCGTCGACCGAGCTATTCTTGACCTGGAATATCATGTCAGATTTTTAGAGGCCTTGGGTACTGATACCACCAACAAGATCATTCTACACGTGGGAGGAGTCTATGGGGACAAAAGATCTGCTATGGATGTTTTTTCGGAGAATTGGGATAAGCTTCAGGACTCTATTAAGTCCAGGCTTGTTATTGAAAATGACGACAGGTCATACACTATAGAGGATGTACTTGAGCTTGGAATAAAGAACGGTATCCCGGTAGTATTTGACAACCTTCACCACCAGGTCAACGGCAATAGAGGATCTGCCTTATCATGGATCACAGAAGCAAGCAAAACCTGGAAGCAAAAAGACGGGGTTCAGAAGATCCACTATTCACAACAGGACGGCAATAAGAATCCTGGTGCACACTCAGGAACAATAGACGTCGCTGAATTCCTGAAGTATATCGAAGAAAACTCTGGAATAGACTTCGACATAATGCTGGAGGTAAAGGACAAGAACCTGTCAGCTGCAAAGGCGATAAATGCTCTCGATACAAAGAACATAATCCAGCTTGAGAAGGAATGGAGCAGATATAAGTATAATGTTCTGGAGAGCTCACCTAGGATATACCAGGAAATAAGAGAGCTCCTTAAGAATAAGCCCTCATATCCTGTAATAGAGTTCTATAAGCTAATAGATCAGGCACTGGAAACAGCCCCAACATTGGGAACCTCTGTTAACGCACTTGAGCATGTATGGGGGTACTTCAAGGACATCGCTGATGATAAGGAAAGAACATGGTATGCAAAGACCATTGATTCCGCTTCAAATGACACTCTATCACTTAGTGTAGCCAAGAAAAAGCTGTGGTCTATGGTTGAAAAATATGATGAAAAGTATCTTCAAAAATCCTATTACTTTCATCTATAATAAATGCACCTATTTTTTAAGTAAGGAGAGAGTGGTTAATGATAGAATTTGTCTGTAACAGATGTGGTGAGAGGCTTCCAGAAAATACTAAGGAATACAGATGTAAATGTGGCGGTCTATTAGATTTAGTGTCAACTGAAACTGCTTTTGATTTTAGCAAACAGTTAAATATGAAGGTCCTTTCCCTATGGAGATACCAGGAGGTTTTGCCCTATAGGCTTGAAGAAGCCTCAGAGATAACAATGGGTGAAGGTCTCACACCTCTTGTCAAAGTGCAGGAGGGTTTGATGGGTAAGGCTGAATACTTTATGCCCACCTTATCCTTCAAGGACAGAGGAGCAGTAATGCTGGTGGTCCATGCAAAAAGGATGGGATTTAAAAGCCTTGCCATAGACAGCAGCGGAAATGCGGCCACAGCAGTGGCTGCCTACAGTGCTCGTGCAGGTATAAAATGCAGCGTGTTTGTACCAGAGGGTACTTCAGAGAAGAAGCTTGCCCAAATAAAGGCACATGGAGCTGAGATAAACCTTATTGAGGGACCAAGAGAGGCTTCAGGTGCTGCAGCAAGGGAGTATGTAAAGAATAGCGATGCATTCTATGCCAGTCACATATACAATCCCTTGTTCTACCATGGTACTAAGACATACTTCTATGAGGTCTTTGAACAGCTTGGAGGAAGATTCCCTGATGGCTTCATAATCCCCGTGGGCAATGGAACTCTTATACTGGGAGCTGAAAAAGCATTCTCAGAGCTTCAGAATGCCGGGCTTATAGATAAATGGCCTAGGATAATAGGCGTTCAAGCATCAGGTTGTGCTCCTATCTATAAGGCATTCAAGGATGGACTTGATGTGGTACCCATAATAGAGTCAACAGGTACTGTGGCAGAAGGTATCGCCATATCAGCTCCTGCCAGAGGAGAAGAGATACTTAAAGTAATCAGACGATCTGGGGGAGATATGGTTGTAATCGAGGATGAGGAGACACTTAAGGCACGAGCCTTATTGGCAGCTAAAGGCATTTATGTGGAAATAACTTCGGCTGTAAACTACGCTGCCTACTTGAAGATAATGGCTGAAAATGGAGATAGGCTATGGGTTATACCCTTCTGTGGAGCAGGTATAAAAAGTAGTTGACATATATTTTTAACGGTTGTATAATAAAATCAATCCAAAATAATTAGCACTCAACACAAGAGAGTGCTAACAAAAAACCAATAGAAAGGAGTTGTTGATCATGGCAAGCTTGATACCTTTTAACAAAAAAGGAAACAGGTTGATGGGTCCGGGCTTCGGTGATTTCTATGGTATGCTGGATGATTTCTTCAGCGACGATTTTATGCCTAGAAGAAGCCTGGTCAGGGACACCTTCAAGGTGGACGTGGTAGATAAGGAGAAGGAGTATGTTATCGAGGCTGAGCTTCCTGGCGTAAAAAAAGAAGAAATATCCCTCGATATACACGACGGTCAGCTCAGGATCTCAATTGAGAGAGAAGAGAAGGTAGACGAAGAGAAGAAAAATTACATCCACAAGGAAAGAAGGTACTGCTCAATGAGCAGATCCGTATACCTTGGAGATGCAGCACCGGATGCGATCAAAGCCAAGCTGGATAATGGTGTTCTTACTATAACAATACCAAAGGCTGAAAAGCTTGAAGTAAAAAGCAAAATCGAGATCGAATAACAAAAAAGCGGGGAAGCACAAACCCCCGCTTTTTTACGTCATCCCTTAAATCCTTGAATTTCAGTCATTCTGAGCACTAGCGAAGAATCTTAATTCTTGACTCTTAACTTTTATCTCTTAACTATCCTTTGACCCTGTCATCCCGACCACACTACCCCTGTCATTCCGACCGAAGTGGAGGAATCTCAGTATTTATCTTTATCTTTTTTAATAGCGAAGTTCAATAAGCTAATAACTTTCTCTTATAAAAACCAAATTCTGATTAGAAACTCTAATTTCAAGGTATATGTATAAAAACTAACTCCAAAGGAGGAAATACAATGAATGTAATAATCTATTCAACACCTACTTGACCATGGTGCACTAAGGTAAAGGATTACCTAAACCAAAAGAACATAAGCTTTACAGACTATGACGTTTCCAAGGACTACAACAAAGCAGTGGAAATGGTCCAAAAGTCAGGTCAAAGAGGAGTACCAGTAATAGACATCAATGGACAGATCATAGTAGGCTTCGACAAAGCTAGCATAGATCAAATATTAGGATTATAAATGAATTCACCCGAAAGGGTGAATTCTCATTTGTAGCTAATTGCATTAGGTTTACAGACAACCTCACACTTCATACAGGTCAGGCAATCTTTCTTGCTTATGATATGATGTGTATCAGTTTTTTCAATAGACAGTGCAGGGCATACTCTGGCGCAGGCACCGCAGTTTATACATTTTTCTTCATCAATAGACATCCCTTTTTTAGCCATGCCGCTGCTTAAGCTAAGCAGGCTTCCGTAGGGACAGAGAAATCTGTGCCAAAGCTCTTCATGAAAGAAAAATGTTAAGCCTATGCCTGTGATGAAAAGGAAGGGCAAAACAGGAAGCTTTTTACCTGTCTTTACTGTGATAATAAATACACCGATAAAGACAGCTATCAATGCCCATCGGACAAATGGCTTCTTGACGAATTCAGGGATATTCCTGTTTTTGACCCCATGCTTCTTTTTAAACGCAGACACCCATTCCATAACAGTATTGATCGAGCAGATCCACCCGCAATAAAATCTTCCAAAAATAAATGAGGCAGCTATCCCGACAAGGAATAATCCCATCCAAAGCTGGACTCTGCCAGTAATGATTAGAAATACGAATAGAATTAATAGCACTGATTGTACGACTTTTCTCAGATGATGTTTCATTGAATCAGTCCTTCCTATAGTCATTTTATTGTATTATAATAGACATTGTTCTAAAAAAATGTTGCATATGCAACAGGAGGTATTAAGCTTGGATGATATTATTAAAGCTGTATTAAACACGGATCTTTTCAGGGACGTTGATCCATCAGCACTTAACACCTATTTCAAATCCCTAGATCCAGTGCGCAAGAATTACCATAAAGGATCTGTGATACATTTCCAAAATGAGAGGTGTAATGGAATTGACCTGATTGTCGAAGGTGAGGTTGAGATCATAAGAATAAACGAGGATGGGAGCTACCTGACGATGTCAAAGCTCTTCGCCAGAGATTCTTTGGGCGCAAACGCTATTTTTTCAAGCTCAGGGTCATATCCATTTACAGCTATTGCAGCCAGTAATGTAGAGATCATAAATATACCTGAGAAAATCATCAGAGATCTGTGTATTGAGGATTCAAGGTTTGTATTCAGACTTATTAGAATGATTTCTGACCGATCCGATTCTTTTACCGGCTGGATATCTGGAATATCAAGAAAAACAATTAAGCAAAATATTAAGGATTACTTGATATTACTAAGCGAGACTCAGAAGAATGATCAGGTAGTTCTTGATTGCTCAAAGACAGAGTTAGCTGCCAAATTTGGAGTAAATCGATCATCACTTGGAAGGATATTCACGCAGATGCAAAGCGAAGGATCGATCGAAATGGAAGGAAGAAGGATTAGGCTCATAAATTTAAAATGATTGTTATAATC
>CAZHLQ010000006.1:0-7942 GCA_964533235.1 uncultured Gudongella sp.
CCGCACGTCAGGTCTGATGAGTCTGTCAGAAGGACCATGATGGATGTACTTATTGCATTGTTACCAGCCATGATAGGAAGTGTGTACTTCTTTGGTTTCAATGCATTAAAATTGATCCTGGTAACAGTATTGGCATCTGTAGGATTTGAGACGATGATCCAGAAGATGTTTAAAAAGCCAGTCCGAATTGGTGATTTAAGTGCCGTAGTTACAGGAGTTTTATTAGCTCTGAATTTACCTGCAGGTACTCCATGGTGGGTAGCTGTATTTGGAGCTGGATTTGCAATTATAATAGTTAAGGAATTTTTCGGGGGTATTGGGCAGAATTTCATGAATCCTGCACTAGGTGCCAGAGCAGCTCTAGTTGCTTCATGGCCAGGTATCATGACTGCATACATGACACCTGATGGTATAAGCGCAGCAACACCTCTGCAAATATTAAAGAGTGGTTCAGGTACTCTTCCGGCTATACAAAGAATGATATTTGGAGATATCGGTGGAGTTATTGGAGAAACATCAGCTATCCTGTTGCTAATCGGGGCTGCATATCTTATTATTAGAAACGTTATAGACTGGAAGATCCCTGTGATCTACATAGGTACAACATGTGCATTATTGCTGCTTCTTGGAGTTGATTCAGGAAATCTGATTTACCATGTACTTGGTGGCGGACTGATCCTTGGAGCGTTCTTTATGGCAACAGACTACTCGTCTTCGCCAGTCACTCCAGTCGGGAAAATAATTTTCGCTTTAGGATGCGGTATATTGACTGCTCTTATTAGAGTCAAAGGAGGACTTCCTGAAGGAGTAAGCTATTCGATACTTATAATGAACGTTGCCGCTCCATTAATTGAGAAGTACACAAAACCTAAGGTTTTTGGGGAGGTAAAATAGATGAATGAGACATTGAAATTAGGATTAGTACTATTATTAGTGACAGCTATTGCAGGGGGAGTTCTTGCTGGAGTAAATTCAGTTACAGCACCTGTGATTGCTGAAAGACAAAGGCAAGAAAGCTTTGGAGCTTTATTGGAAATATTTTCTGAGGCAGATGATTTTCTACCCATAGATGAAGCCTTGTTATCTGAAATCACTTCAAGCAACAATTTCGTCACCGAGGTCATGGAAGCAAAGAAAGGTGATGAAACAATCGGATATGCTATGAAGACTAAATCAGGCGGATACGGTGGAGACATAATAATCCAATTAGGAATCAACTTGGATAGTACTCTTGCAGGTATAAAGGTTATGCAGCAATCAGAGACACCAGGTTTAGGGTCAAGAATAGTCGACGAGCCTGCATTTGCTGCTTCATTCGCAGGAAAGAGTTTTGCATCTGGGCTATCAGCTGTTGGATCACCCTCTGCAGATAACGAAGTCATGGCTCTTTCAGGAGCAACTGTATCCACAAATGGAGTATTGGCAGGAGTTAATGGTGCTATAGAAGCTTTCAACAGCTTCCTGAACAATTAAAGGAGGTGCAGACTTTGAAAATTTCGTCAATCATTAGAAATGGTCTGGTCAAGGAGAATCCTATTTTTGTTCAGCTGATTGGTATGTGCTCAGTTCTGGCCGTTTCTAATTCATTTAAGAATAGTATTGGTATGTCGGTTGCCGTTATAGCAGTACTAACATTATCAAACATTGTAATATCAATAATCAGGAAATTCACACCCGACAAAATCAGGATTCCAATATTCATAGTTGTTATCGCAACATTTGTAACAATGACAGAGATGTTTATGAATGCATATGTTCAACCCCTTTATAAGGCTTTGGGTATATTCCTGCCCCTAATAGTTGTTAATTGCCTAATATTGGCAAGAGCTGAATCCTTCGCTTCAAAAAATGGCGTTTTCAAGTCAGTGGTTGATGGTTTAGCCATGGGACTAGGATATACAGTCGCTATAGCAGTTCTTGGAGCTATTAGAGAAATAATAGGAGCAGGAAGCATATGGGGTATTTCTCTATTCGGAGAGAGCTTCCAGCCTGCGGCGATTTTCATAGCACCACCTGGAGCTTTCATACTATTAGGTATCTTGATTGCTCTTTATAATACATTTATCAAGAAAAAATTTGCTGATTAAGAGAGGGGGATGAAAAGTGGGTCTATTTGCATTGATAATATCAAACATATTCGTCAACAACTATGTATTCGCAAGATTCCTTGGGATCTGCCCCTTCCTCGGTGTTTCCAACAAAATGGAGACAGCTACAGGCATGGGTCTGGCAGTAACCTTCGTTACTACCTTTGCGTCTGTAATTACTTATATAATTCAAAAAGCAGTTTTAGACGTATTCGGACTAGGATACCTACAAACAATTGTATTCATATTGGTTATCGCTTCACTTGTACAATTCGTAGAGCTTGCATTAAAGAAAATGAGCCCAACACTTTACAGTGCTATGGGTGTATACCTACCTCTTATAACAACTAACTGTATTGTACTTGGAGTAGCAATCCTTAATATCCAGGAAGGCTATAATCTTATACAAACAACAGTTAGTGCAGCTACTGCAGCCCTTGGATTCTTCCTGGCTCTGGTTTTGGTTGCATCTTTAAGAGAGAAAATGGAAATCGCTGACATACCTGAGGCATTGGTAGGATTTCCAATCACCTTGATCGCAGCTGGCTTAATGTCCATAGCCTTTTCAGGCTTTGCTGGACTTGTTTAGGAGGTGGCTGACATGAGTGAAATTTTGAATCCTATTATTGTGCTTGGTGGTTTAGGACTTCTCTTTGGTATCCTGCTATCCATTGCATCGAAGCTATTTGCAGTTAAGGTCGATCCTAAGGTGGAGGAGCTATTGAGTGCATTGCCAGGAGCAAACTGCGGAGCCTGTGGTTTTCCGGGCTGTGCTGGATTAGCGAATGCATTGGCTGAAGGCAGAGCACCTACAAATGCTTGTTCTATTGGTGGCCAAAAGGTAGCTAACCACGTTGCCGAGATTCTAGGAGTAAATGCAGCATCATTTGAGAAAAAGGTAGCAGTAGTTCTTTGTCAGGGCGATTGTGACAAGGCCAAGAACAAGTATGAGTATCAAGGTCTTCAGGATTGCAGGATCCAGTCAACTCTTGCAGGGGGAAAGAAAGAATGTTCCTTTGGATGTGTAGGCTGCGGGTCATGTTTTGACGTATGTGAATTTGATGCTATTAGGATGATCAATGATATTGCTGTAGTCAATAGAGACAAGTGTACTGCTTGCAATAAGTGCGTTGAAATATGTCCTAAGAAGATAATCGAGCTGGTACCATATACGAATAATGCAGTTGTAAAATGTAAGAGTCAGGATCCAGGTAAGCTTGTTAGAAGCTATTGCTCAGTAGGCTGTATAGGATGCCAGATCTGCGTTAAGAATTGTCCAACTGATGCATTCAGCTTTGAAAAGAATCTTGCTAAGATCAATTATGACAAATGCATAAATTGTATGGTATGTGTTGAGAAATGCCCAACAAATGCTATCGATAACGTATCTATAGTAAGCGAGGATTTCGCACAGAAATTTGCGAGCTAAGGATAGCCCCTTCGGGGGCTTCTTTTTATTTAGGGCAACTTGTAAATAGAAATCATAAATGATAAACTATACTATGTGGTATTATGACCAGGTAAATGAAGGATGATCGATTTGACAAAAGGCGACAAATTACTGATATTGCTTATTGTTTTGATTAGTATTTCCTCCTTTGCATACATCAATAGGTATGCTTTTTCAGAGCGTGAGAAGTATGTAAGCATCCAGGTTGATGGGAAGGAGATCAAGAAGGTTATTTTTGATCCTCAGCTGGCAGGGAATACGATCGCGGTAGAAACAGAGTACGGTTATAACCTGATTGAAATTGGGGATGAGAAGGTAAGGGTCTTAGAGGCTGACTGCCCCGATAAAATTGACGTCAAGCAGGGATATATTTCAAGAATAGGTGAAACCATAGTATGTCTTCCAAACCATCTGGTAATAGAAATCATGGGTTCGACTTCTGCAGATGAGATAGATATAATGAATTACTAGAGTGGGGTTCAAATGAAGAAAACAAACAAAATGATATTTATATCCTTGCTGGTATCAGTTGGACTTGCACTCAGTGTACTTGAATCAGCGATACCGCTTCCAATAAGTATGCCTGGAGCTCGATTAGGACTATCAAACATGGTAGTATTGGTTACATTGATTGTTTTTGGCTTCAAGGATGGGATCAAGGTAAGCATGCTGAAAAGCACAGTTCTGATGCTTATTACAGGCAGTATTTCTTCCTTTATTTACAGTATTTCAGGGGCTATGCTGAGCTGTTTGATGATGTATATATTCCATAAGTATATGTCACGTTTCTTTAGTCTTATTGGAGTGAGCATTATTGGAGCAGCATCACATAACTTTGCTCAGGTAAGTGTTGCAGTTTTAATGCTAAGCAATCCCAGGATATACTCATATTTGCCATTTTTGCTGATCATAAGCCTTTTTACAGGTTATTTCGTAGGCTTATCTTCGATATATATTGTTGACAATCTTAAGAAGAATTTCAGGGTATTATTTGAAAAGCAGGTGAGCATATGAAATCATTTGTATTGGCATCTGGTTCTCCAAGACGCAGGGAATTATTGGCACAATTAGGAGTAGATCCAATTATTTGGGCAAGCGATATTGCTGAAAACAATTCATCTAATGAAAGACCTGAAAGCATGGCTATGTCGTTAGCACTTCAGAAAGCTCTTGAAGCTTCGTCCAAATTTCAAAATGATATTGTATTAGCTGCGGATACCATTGTGGTGGTAGATGGGAGAGTTATGGGTAAGCCTAAGGATAATGATGAAGCCTATGATATGCTGAAAGATCTAAGTGGTAGATCTCATGAAGTTATTACAGGGTTTGCAATTATTGATAATTCAGAGAACACAAAGGTGGTAGAATACGAGAAAACTTTGGTTACTTTCAGAACCCTTGACCACGAGAGAATAATGGCATACATTGACAGCGGAGAGGTTCTAGATAAAGCAGGAGCTTACGGTATTCAAGGGAAAGGAGCTTTACTGGTTGAAAAAATTGAAGGGTGTTATTTTAATGTAGTAGGGTTACCTCTATCAAGGCTTGAAGCAAATCTTAACAAATACTTCAACATAAAATTTCTGTAAAGGATGATGTGACATAATGGAAAACAAGGACATAAGGGGAAAGGGATATACCATAAAGGACCTACCCAAAAGCGAAAGACCGACAGAAAAACTTCTTGCTCATGGCGCAGATGCACTTTCGAATGCTGAGCTACTTGCAGTGATAATAAGAACTGGAACAGGGAATGAATCAGCTATTGAGGTCTCTCGCAGACTTCTTGGAATGGACAGCAAAGGGATCAAACATCTAATGGACGCTTCTTTCAAGGACCTGACCAAAGTAAAGGGCATTGGAGAATGTAAGGCGGCTCAGATCATAGCAGCTCTTGAACTAGGTAAGCGAATCAAAAGAATTGGTTTTTATGATAAGGTTCGAGTTACCTCACCAGACATAGTTGCCGAGGTTGTTATGGACGAAATGAGTTGTCTACAGAAGGAGCATTTCAGGACGGTTATACTTGATACAAAAAATCAAATTATATGCATTGAGAATATTTCTATTGGGACTCTTAATGCATCGATAGTACATCCTCGCGATGTATTTAAAGCTGCTATAAGAAATAATGGCAATTCTGTTATACTTGTACATAACCACCCCAGTGGTGACACATCGCCTAGTAATGAGGACATCAATATTACAAAGAGGCTTGTTGAGGGCGGCAACCTAATGGGAATTAAGGTTTTGGATCACCTTATTATTGGAAACGGTAATTATTTAAGTATGAAAGAGAAAAATCTAATGTAGACATGGAGGACGGAAATGGTTTTAACAAATGCTTTTACGAAGGATATGGGGATAGATTTAGGAACAGCCAATACCCTGGTTTTTGTCAAGGGTAGAGGAGTTATTATAAGAGAGCCGTCTGTAGTTGCTATAGATAAATTCAGTAAGCAGGTTTTAGCTGTAGGAGAGGAAGCTAAAAAGATGATAGGCAGAACTCCAGGCAACATAGTTGCCATAAGACCGCTTAAGGATGGAGTAATAGCTGACTTTGATGTAACTCAGGAAATGCTGAAGTATTTTATAAGAAAGGCCACTCAGAAAAAATCTCTTTTTCAGCCTAGAGTAGTAGTTTGCGTACCTAGCGGTGTAACTGAGGTTGAAAAGAGAGCTGTTGAAGAGGCTACCATCCAAGCTGGAGCTAAGGATGCATTCTTAATAGAGGAGCCTATGGCTGCTGCTATTGGAGCAGGATTGCCTGTACAGGAGCCAACAGGAAGCATGGTAGTAGATATAGGAGGAGGGACTACAGAGGTAGCCGTTATATCCCTTGGAGGAATAGTAACAAGCAAATCAATTAGAGTAGGTGGCGATGAGCTTGACAACTACATTGTTAACTATGTCAAGAAGGAGTACAGTCTTATGATAGGGGAGCGGACCGCTGAAGAAGTGAAAATCAAAATAGGCTCAGCTTTAGACAGCAATGAGCTAGGTTCGATGGATATCCGAGGAAGAGATTTAGTAAGTGGGTTACCAAAGACTATCGAGATTTCATCAAAGGAAATAAATGAAGCACTTAAGGAACCGGTGAATAATATTATTGATGCTATAAAGTCTACTCTTGAAAAGACTCCTCCGGAGCTTTCGTCAGATGTAATGGAAACAGGCATTGTATTAACGGGCGGAGGAGCCCTACTACACAATTTAGATAAGCTTGTAACTATAGAAACAGGTATCCCTGTAAGAGTTGCTGAGAATCCGTTAGATTGCGTCGCGCTAGGTACTGGAAAAGCTCTTGATAGTATTGAGATACTGAAGAAGACATCCAACAAATATCGCAGATAGGGTAGTGATTTGTTATGTATTTTTTTAGAAAATACAAAGAGAGAATGATAGTGGCTGTAGTTGCTATCATTCTTATTGTAATAATTGGATATACTGGTAGAGAACGCCTCAATATATCGGGATCCGAAAACCTGTTAGGTAAAATTGTGCGCCCTATTTTTGCTTTTTCATCCAGTGTTCAGAATAGAGTCAATGGTTTTTTTGGCTCGATTGGAGAGGTTTTCGATGCAAAGGAAGAAAACCAGCTTTTGCGTGCAAAGATTGAACAGCTTGAAAGTGAAAACAGAGATTTACAGAACATAATTGGTAAAGCAGATTACCTAAAACGAGAACAAATGCTTCTGGAAAAGTCTCCATACAGTCTTATGAAGGCTAGAATAATTGCGAAGGAACCAGGAAGCTGGTTTGATCAATTTGTTATAGATAAGGGAACCAAGGATGGGATTTCAAAAGGAGACACAGTCGTACAGGGTATAGAAATTGAAAAGGACGTTTTCATTGAGTGCCTTGTGGGGAGAGTTATTGATACTGGAGACAATTGGGCAAAGGTAGTATCTCTTATCGATGAGCTCAATAGTACATCTTTTAAAATTGTCAGAACTCAGGATGGAGGTATAGTTTCTGGTAGTGTTGATGGCATTCTTGAGGGATATCTGTTTGATTATACCGCAGATGTAATCGAGGGAGATCAGCTTTATACTTCTGGACTTGGAGGAATATACTCCAAGGATATCTATATAGGAGAAGTTTCAGAAATTATCGGAGACCAGGAGGAGTTGACTAAGAGACTGACAATCAGACCTGCATTGGATTTCAAAAAGCTATACAACGTCTTTATAATAATGAATCAAGAAGAGGGATCCTATTGACAACATTTCTGGTCAGCATGACCTTGATAATCAATTTAATACTGCAATCAGTTATACTTCCGGGGGTTAAAATACTTGGAACAACTCCAAACACTGCATTGGCAATCGTTGTTGTCATTGCTCTTTCCAAGGGCAGAATTTACGGTGGAATTGTGGGACTGATCTCAGGACTTGTTTTAGAC
>CAZHLQ010000007.1:0-5637 GCA_964533235.1 uncultured Gudongella sp.
CCTACCAGTCACAGGTAAGGTTCGTTTCAGATGCTTCCCATGAGCTTAGGACTCCCATAGCTGTTATACAGGGGTATGTAAATCTTTTGGACCGTTGGGGCAAGAACGATGAAAAGACCAGGCAGGAATCTATAGATGCCATTAAGAGCGAGATCGGGAATATGAAGGATCTGGTTGAAAAGCTTTTGTTCCTTGCAAGGGGAGATAACGAGACCATACAGCTTAATATGGAGAGGTTCGATGCCAGCGAGATAGTTGATGAGATAGTAAGAGAGGCTCAGATGATCGATGAGAGCCATGTGTTTAAGACCGAGCTTAATACCTCTGCCTTTATTGAGGCTGACAGGCAGCTGTTTAAGCAAAGCATAAGGATCCTAGTTGATAATGCCATCAAGTATTCCCAGGAGGGTAAGGAAATAGTCCTCAAGGTGACCAAAGGAAATTCGAAGGTCATAATTGTAGTCCAGGATACAGGGATAGGTATACCACCTGATGATCTCCCCCATATCTTTGACAGGTTCTATCGCTCAGATGAATCCCGAGCCAGAAAAAGTGGCGGCTCCGGCTTGGGGCTTGCAATAGCAAAGTGGATCGTCGAAAGGCATGGAGCCTTCTTTGAGATCCACAGCAGGTTGAATATTGGTACAAGGATATCAATCGTGTTCCCTGAGTCTGAGGAGGCTAAGGGGATAAGCAAATAAGGAGCTTGATTCTATGAAGATCAACTACAAGAAGTTCTTATTGATTATTCTAGCTGCAATTATTCTCTTAGTGGGAGCTTTCGCTGCATATTTCCATGTCCAATTATCCGGTAATCCTATTGACGGTTGGAAAGAAAAGCGGTCTGTGCTGAGTATATATGAGGATAGATACGGGGAAGACTTTAAGGTCGTGGATACTTCCTACAGCTACAAGCGACACGAATTTACCTTCACAATGCACCCTGCAGACGATCCTGAGCTTAAATTCCGAACTACACTCGATGAAGCTGGTAGAAAGGATGCATATGGCAATCTTCGAGCTGTAGGTCATATCACTGAGTTGGTAAGGGATGCCCTTGGCTCAGATTATGACTACTTAGAGTATAGCTTGAATATATATGAGGAATATGACTCCCCTGGGGTCCTGGAGACTGATTTAAGCAAACGCCTTGCAATGAGCGAATATACTATTGATTTTAGATGGGATGTTGAAGTAATTGAATCTGCGGAAATAGAAGCGATATTTAATGAAATGGTAAATAAAATAGAATATGCAATTATTGATCCTTTTGGCAGTCTTACAATAAGACTTAGTGTTTATGACGGTGAAGATTATTACTTCTCGGACATTGAATTTTCTAGATAGATGTATATATTAAATCCCTGGCCTTCAATTGAGGACCAGGGATTTGTTTTTCTAATCCATCCTTAAAATTGTTTTTTCTCGTAGCTTGGATACTTGCCGTTCCAAACTATATCCTGATAGCTTTTCTTGTCGGTGTCACCCTCTGTACTGAAGAACAGTACTCTTGATGACTTGTTTAATTGAAGCTTTTCTCTCATCCATGCAAGGTTTTCATTTGTCATTATCTCTGCTACACAGCCCAGTGTTGCTGCACCGCTTTCTCCGGAGATAACCTTCTCATCTCCCCTTGGAGGATTTCCCATCATCCTCATTCCCTCTGCTGCTGTAAAATCTGGACAGGATATAAAGAAGTCAGTGTAGTCTTTGAGTATCTCCCAGCCGATTGTGCAGGGCTCTCCGCATGCAAGTCCAGCCATAATTGTGTCCATGTCTCCTGATACTACTCTAAGCTGTCCGTCGTTTGCCTCAGCAGTTCTGTACAGACAGTCTGCCTTGTTTGGCTCAACTATTGTTATTATCGGTCTATCCTCTCCGTAGACAGATGAGAACAATCCTGTTATTGCTGCAGCCATTGAGCCTACCCCCGCCTGCAGGAAGATGTGTGTCGGTTTTTCCTCGCCGATTGCCTTAAGCTGCTCGAATGCTTCGTAGCCCATTGTACTGTAGCCCTGGATTATCCAGGTGGGTATATCCTCATAGCCTGCCCAAGCGGTATCCTGAACCATTACCCAGCCATTTTCCTCAGCTATGCTGTTTGCTTTTCTTACCGCATCGTCATAGTTTAGGTCAGTTATGGAAGCATCTGCTCCTTCTGCTCTTATGTTTTCAAGTCTTTCAAGGGAACTCCCTTTTGGCATAAGAACAACTGATTTCTGCTTAAGCTGATTTGCCGTCCAGGCGACTCCTCTTCCATGGTTCCCGTCTGTAGCTGTAACAAATACCATTTCACCAAGCTCTTCTCTGACATCGTCTGATACTATAACATTGTATGGCATTTCAGTTATGCTCTTTCCTAGCTTTTTCGCAAGGTAGTTGCCGATTGCATAGCTTCCTCCAAGTACCTTGAAGGCGTTTAGTCCGAATCTGTAGGATTCGTCCTTTACATAGATCCTTCCCAAGCCAAGCTCACCGGCAAGGTTCTTCATGTCTCTTAGAGGTGTCTCCGAGTACATTGGAAAGCTCTTGTGAAAGTCCATTACTTCCCTTGATACCTTTTCACTTAGAATTTCCAGAGAGCTCTTCTCCACTGTCTTTCTTTCAAATTGTACTATCTTAAAGGTTTCCTTCATTTGTCTCCCCCTCATCTTCTCACTTAGTTAGAAATAATCTGATAATTCATTAATTAATATTATAGTGGTAAATGTTAATAATCTCAAATGATTATGTAAATAAATCCCTAGATTGAAGGATGGGGATGGGTGTTCCTCAATGACTTCTCAGTATATCATCCCTGAGAGTATAATAAGAGTTATGCTTTGGGGAAATCTTCAGTTTATGAGTACTGTCATGAGTGTATTAGGGGATCTTGAGAAAAATTAAGGTATTTTGGTATTATAAAAATCCCCTGTTTAGGGGACTTTTCAGTACTTTCTATTTAGATTCCTTCATCCTTACGAACTCTATAGCTTCCTTACCTGTTATATGATCCACGTCGATAGCTATCATATGTGAGGTGGTGCACTTATTGATTTCCTTCGTCTTTGCTTCCTCTGGTTGGTCAGAGGAATACTTTTCAACGAGAGCCTTGAAGGCTTCAAGTCTTTCCTCTCCTTCAACGATCCTTGCCTTTCCAAAGGCTATAACGCTTCTGAAGTAGGAGGTATATTCAGCACTCACTATCTGATCCTCATCCACAACCGCAAAGGATACCTTTGGATACTTTATTATTGCGTCGACCTTGTGTCCAGCCTTTGCTGAATGTATGTAGATTTTGCCGTTTGTGTATGTATAGCTCACTGGCACTGCATATGGGTAGTCTTCGTCTCCCATGCATGCAAGAATACCATTAGTACATCTTTCCATTATTGCTTTTACATCGTCTGCTGACAATAGTTGCTTTATCCTTCTCATTTCCCTAAACATTTTCCATTCCCCTCTTTCGTTGTAATTATGCCTTTGCTACCTCTCAACGAATCTTATCGTTGCATTCTTGAACCGTTTTACAACGGTCTTCTCCTCATTCAGCTCCCTTGACTCTATGAAAATATTTGATATTACCTCCCACATGAACACCCAGCCACCTATAAAAACTCCCTCAGATATGACCTTTGATATGAAAAGCTCCGAGTCAAAGGGATAAAGGTAAGCAACCAGAAAGAAAATGACAGCAAAAACAAAATATTTTACCTCTTCCAGCCTTTCATGTCGCCGCTTCCTGGCATTTTTAGATATCATATAGTCGAATTGATGACCGAGAGCGCTTATCAGCTGCTTTTCCTTGGCTTCATTCTTCAAGGATGTCGGGATGGAAAGCTCAAAGATCAATGGATATTTTTTTGGAATATCCTCTACTGAATCCCACAGAAAATCAAGGAATTCATCCTCAATATCTCTTAATTTGAATGGAGAGGGATCCCAGTCGTCGAATACGTCGTTATAGTCGTCCAGGGCAACCGATATTACGAATGCCTGGCTCTCTTTATCGAATACGTATCTTTCGTATGTCTCTTTCTGCCTCATATATTACACCTCATTTATTACAGCAGGAGTTATTTCATTATCTTCCACGAGAATGAGTATAGCATGTTTTTAGGTTTATCGAGTTTCGGCTCATCAACAACGAATTCGCCCTTAAGTCCCTTTTCCCTTGCACCAAGTTCGAAGTGGGCTGCTGCTATCCCTATGTCTATTTTCTGTATGTCGTAGGTAAAGCGATCGCTGTAGCCTGGTTCCTTTTCTTCGTAAAAATGGAATGCTCCGCCCTTTAAAACTATCCTCCAAGGCTGCTTATTGGATGCTGAGGGACCGAGGCGAACCATCTCCAGGGAGAAGGAATAATCTCCTGGCATGTACTCTGACAGTGGTGTGTTGAAACTGTTTTCAAAGAATATTCTGGACCTGTCGACTCTTTGGTCTGCCTTGATCAATGTCCTCATTGCCATTTCCTTGATGTGCTTTTTGTCGGCAGGGTAGCCATAGGGTGTTATTGCGGGGAATAGCTCACCCTTCTCCACCTTCATAGCTGCTGCAAAGCTCTCCCTGTCAAAGGTTCCTCCCAGCCAGCATGTTCCTATCCCAAGGCTTGCAAGGTAGAGCATCAGGACCTCCATCTCATAGCCAAGTGCCTCAAGTGCAAGAGGTTCATCCTTTATTGTTGTACCTATATATTTCTTTGCTCCCTTTATTACTCCATAGGTCCCAAGCTTTTGATTATCCTCAGAGCTTGCGTTGTCCAGGTAATGGAAGGTTACCTTTGGTCCGAAGGGATTGGAAAGTTCGTTGATGAAGTCTTTTATGGACTCCAATATTTCATCGTTTATCTCTATTTCTGAATAATTTCTTACGCTGTATCTTTTTCTTACTGCATCCTCGATATTAAAATTTATATTCATTTAAATTACTCCTTTCCCGGAGATTTAAACCCAATTTACACGTTTTATCTTATCACAAGGTCGTAAAAAAGCCAACACTCTAGAAAAGTGTTGGCATGGAGGATGTATGATTTATTCAAATTTTACTGCTATATCGTCATTCAGCTTTATCCTGTATCTGTCTCCGCTGTACTGAAGAGCATAGGCCCATTCTCCAAGGATGTAATCCCAGGACCAGATCTTTGCTTTGTTCATTCTCACTGGATCAGAGCCGTCAAAGCTTACTTTGAATACTCCCTTCTCGATCCTGCCATCCGGTTTCAGCAGTTGGCAGTACAGGCAGTCGGTTCCAAACAAGCCACTGCCCACTCTTTCCAAGGTCTTGATTTCTATCTCTTTTGTTCCATCCAGATCGCAGCTAAAAAGCTTAAGCTGGTATCCGTAGTCTTCTTCGTACTCAGTCAATGAGATATAGTATATTTGATCCTCATCTACATAGAAGTCGTCTATTGCCTCCAATACTTTTTGATCATCAGATCCATTTTTACTTACTCTGTAGAGTATACCCTGTGAATCGAAGTAATATACCCAATCGCCCTTAAGTACAGGGTACCCTCCCCTGGATTGTAGCTTGATCCCTTCCTCGCTGCCAAGCATGCCTTTGAACATTCCGTCCAGTGTGCTGTAGTATATTGTGTCCTCCTCTATTTCGCAGGCGTATACGCTCCTTTGCAATACAAGTGTCTCATCGGAGCCATCA
>CAZHLQ010000008.1:0-7282 GCA_964533235.1 uncultured Gudongella sp.
ATATGAAGGAGCTTCACTCAATAGCCATAGGGCTCCAGTCGACCCAGGAAATCGATGCTGCTGTTCAAATGCTCCAAAATGGGTATATAGAAAAAAGCACTAAGGAAAGCATAAACAGATCCAATCGAAGACTTATTGTCCAGGACTACTGTCAGGGCTGCGGAAACTGCGAGAGCAGATGCCAGCAGGGAGGCATTAGTGTAATAGATGGACTTGCCGTACCAAATGAAAAATGCATTCTTTGTGGATATTGTGCAACTGTTTGTCCGGAATTTTGTATAAAAGTTATTTGATAATGATATAATGGAGAGAGTATGGAAAGAATTTTAGGCTTGGATGTTGGAACAAAGAGAATAGGCGTTGCATTAAGCGACCCATTGGGCATAACTGCCCAGCCCCTCATGACCATCGAAAGGGAAAGCAGAAAAAAAGACCTTGAGGCTATCGAGGCTTTACTGACTCAATACGACATAAAAAAAGTAGTAGTAGGAATGCCCCTCAACATGAATGGAACTATGGGTCCATCCGGTGAGATGGCAAAAATGGTAGGGGACAAAATCAAGAATAAATTTAAGATCGAGCTGATATATGTAGATGAAAGGCTCAGCACTGTGTCTGCTGAAAGAGTACTTATTGAGGGTGACATAAGGCGAGAGGAGAGAAAGAACATTATCGACAAGGTGGCAGCATCCTATATCCTGCAAACTTATCTCGATTCAAAGTAAAGGAGGATATTATGACTGAAAAGCACGTATTTTATGATGAGCTGGGAAATGAAATAGAATTTCTCGTAAAGGCTAAATTCAGCTTGGACGACACAGATTATGTTGCGTTATTGAACGCTGACCAGCTTGACACTATGACCTATTTATTGAAGCTGGAGCTGGACGACGATGGAGAACCAATATTTGTTACCATAGATGACGAGGAAGAATTCGAGGAAGTAAAGTCAGCCTACGAAGAGCTTAGCAAAGAACACTTACAATAAGGCAGGTGAAAACAGTGGAGACAATGATAAGAGGCTACATGGAGCAGCTTCAGAAGAAGGGCTACAAGTACACGAATCAAAGAGAGGACGTTCTTAGGATCCTTTTGGAGAACAAGGAGGCCCATTTGAGTTGTGAAGAAGTCCACAGCATCGTTGCCCGTGAAAGCAAGGATGTTGGTATTGCCACTGTTTACAGAACCCTCCAGCTTTTTGAAAGACTGGGGATAGTATATAGGATTAATTTTGACGATGGAGTGAGCAGGTACGAGCTTAATCTCGGAACAGAAAACCACCACCATCATCATTTAATATGCACGGAATGTGGAAGCGTGACTGAGGTGAAGCTGGATCTTCTTGAAGCCCTTGAGGACGAGATCGAAAAAGAGGAAGGGTTTCTTATCCGGGATCACAATGTCAAATTCTACGGGATATGCAAAAAATGTAAGAATAAATGACCGAATATTAAAGAAAAACAAGGAGTGGTAAAGTGGCAAAACAAAACAAACTGAAAATTATCCCGCTAGGCGGATTAGGAGAGATCGGGAAAAACATTACCGTACACGAATACAAGGATTCAATAGTGATCGTGGACTGTGGTATGACCTTTCCCGAGGATGAAATGCTGGGGGTAGATATAGTAATACCAGACATTTCCTACCTGATCAAGAACAAAGAGAAGATAAAGGGATTGGTATTGACCCATGGTCATGAGGACCATATTGGGGCGATTCCCTATGTTCTCAAAAAGATAGATATGCCCATATATGGGACTAAGCTGACCTTGGGTCTGCTGAATAACAAGCTCAAGGAGCACAACCTGCCAAATGCAAAGCTGAACGTAGTTGGTTTTGGTGAAAAATTGAAGCTGGGGCACTTCGAGGTGGAGTTCATAAGAACCACCCACAGTATACCAGACAGTGCAGCAATTGCACTGACAAGCCCTGTTGGAACTGTAATCCAAACAGGTGACTTTAAGGTAGACTTCACACCAATAACACAAGATATAATTGACCTTAACAGATTTGCAGAGCTGGGGAACAAGGGCGTACTGGCACTATTGTCAGACTCAACCAATGTAACCAGACCAGGCTACACAATGAGCGAACGAACCGTAGGTGAGACCTTCAGAAATCTGTTCCACAGAGCAGAGGGAAGGATCATAGTTGCAACCTTTGCATCAAACGTACACAGAGTACAGCAGATCATAGATGCCGCTGAGCTAAACGACCGTAAGGTAGTCATGGCAGGCAGATCCATGGTCAACGTTACGACAGTAGCTGCAGAGCTGGGTTATCTTCGCTTCAACGAGGGCACTATAATCGACGTGAGAGACATGAACAAGTACAGGAAGGACGAGCTTGTCCTTATAACTACCGGATCACAGGGCGAACCAATGAGTGCGCTTACAAGGATCGCATCAAACGAGCACAGACAAATCGAGCTTATCAGCGATGATCTAGTAATAATATCTGCAACACCAATACCTGGAAACGAAAAGACCGTATCCAAGGTAATAAACAACCTGATAGAAAAAGGGATAAAGGTAATATATGAATCCCTAGCAGACATACACGTGTCAGGCCACGCCTGCCAGGAGGAGTTGAAGCTTATGCACAGTCTGGTTAAGCCAAAGTTCTTCATTCCTGTCCATGGCGAGACCAAACACCTTAAAATGCATGCCGACATAAGTGAATCCCTTGGAACTCCAAGAGAGAATATATTCATTCTCGACAATGGTCAAACCCTTGAGCTGTCAAAGAATGAGGCAGGTCTTGGACAAACTGTACCGTCAGGTCATATCCTGGTCGACGGACTTGGAGTAGGCGATGTAGGAAACATAGTACTAAGAGACAGAAAACATCTTTCAGAGGATGGACTTATCGTAGTCGTAGTTACCATGGATAAGGAAAAGGGAGTAGTTGCAGCAGGACCGGACATCGTATCCAGAGGCTTCGTCTATGTTAGAGAATCTGAGGACCTTATGGTCGAGGCGAGACGAGTCGTCAAGGAGACACTGGAGAATTGCGAGGCAAAAAGGATAACCGACTGGTCAGCGATCAAATCAAATATAAGGGACGATCTAAGGACCTTCCTATATACAACAATAAAGAGAAACCCGATGATATTACCGATCATCATGGAGGTTTAGACCAAAAGGAGAATATGAATGGGCACAAGACTTTTAATGTACCTGGCAGTCATTATGCTGGGAGCTCTGGTTGGAGCCAGAGCAAGCCTTGGCGATCAGTGGAAGAAAAGATTAGGCAGTATCCAGACTGCCTGTCTTCTTTTGTTGCTGGGGGTAATGGGAATCAAGATAGGGATGGATCAGGGAGTAATAGATTCCTTCCTTCAAATAGGCTACAGAGCAATAGTAATGAGTATATTTACCATAAGCTTCAGCATTATCGCTGTTTTAATGGTTAAACGCCTTGTAACTGGAGGTGCGGCCAAATGACATTGAGGATTCTTTTAGCAGTAGTTATTGGAGCACTTATGGGCAAGTTTATCCTTCCACAGGGAACGCTCCAATACACAGACCTAATTATTGACATCGGACTAATGCTGCTGTTATTTTTCGTTGGTATAGATATTGGACTGAACCGCTCTGTCTTTGGAAGGATAAAGGCAATAGGCTTAAGGATACTCTATATCCCAACAGCCATAATCCTTGGAAGCATAGCCGGCTCAGCAGTAGCAGGAATGCTGCTGGGTATGCCCTTCAACGAGGCAGGCGCAGTTGGTGCTGGTCTGGGCTGGTACACACTGTCGTCTATACTTGTTGCAAACTATTCAAGTCAGCTCTCGGCAATGGCATTTATAGCCAACGTTACACGCGAACTAATGGCATTTATGATCATACCGATAATTGCAAAAAAACTTGGATTTCTCGAGGCAATAGCACCGGCAGGTGCAACTGCCATGGATACCGGTCTACCAATAGTATCCAGATCAACGGATCCAGAAACAGCGATCATTGCCTTTGTATCAGGAGTGATCTGCACGGCATCAGTGCCGGTACTTGTTCCATTGATACTGAATCTCTAGCAGGGAAGGAATGATTTTATGAACATTAGATACCTAACCAAGGCAAGCCTTATAGCTGCCATATACCTGGTACTGGTGCTTTTGCAGGCGCTGCCATTTCCGGTGGCAAACCTTACATTTGGTCCGGTCCAATTAAGAATAGCAGAGGGGCTTACACTGCTGCCTCTGGTTGAGTCTGCAGCTGTGCCTGGCCTTTTTATCGGAGTGCTCCTGGCTAACTTTCTTTTGGCACCTTATTCAGGCTTTGGGCTTGTGGACATAATCGGAGGTTCTCTTGTAACACTCATTGCAGCATATCTTACCTCCAAGGCTAAGAATAAGTATGTAGGTATGCTTCCCCCAATACTACTGAACGGGATCATAGTTTCAATATGGGTATCCTACTTCACTAAGATCCCATATCTGTACACAGTACTTGGAATAACGGCAGGAGAGCTGGTAAGCGTCTCCATATTCGGAAGCATTATTCTCTATGTCTATGAAAAGGCATCTAAATACAGGGAATGGTAAAATGACTCATATCAATGAAGACTACATTACAAGCTATATAAGGGAACTGACTCCAAAGAGCTCACCACTTCTTCAGGAGCTGGAGAGCTATGCCGAGGAAAACCACGTACCAATAGTACAGCCTGAGGTAGGGCAGCTATTGCGTACGCTCATAACTATCCACAAGCCAGCTCATATCCTTGAGGTAGGAACTGCAATAGGCTACTCAGCAATACTAATGGGAGAGTGCCTGAACGGCGACTGGTCAATAACGAGTCTTGAAAGAAATCAGGAGATAATCCCAATAGCGCTTGATAATATAAAAAGAGCAGGCTTTGAAAAGAAGATACGGGTGATCCCGGGGGATGCTCTTGAGACTTTTCCTCATCTAAGTGGCTCCTTCGACTTCATATTTCTAGATGCAGCCAAAGGTCACTATATGGAGTTTTTCGATTATGCATCAAATTTACTTAAACCAGGCGGGTTAATTGTGTCCGACAACGTGCTCTACAGGGGCATGGTGGCTGAGGACAGCCTGGTTCAAAGAAGAAAGCGAACGATAGTAAACAGACTCAGGGAATACCTTGAGAGGATAAACAACATGGAGGGCTACATCTCATCGGTACTACCTATAGGAGACGGAGTAGCCATAACCTGCAAGGAGGCAAAGCATTGAAGAAGGTAGAGCTGCTGGCACCGGCCGGCGATTTGGAAAAACTGAAAATGGCGATAATATATGGAGCCGATGCTGTATACCTTGGGGGAGAGGCATTTGGTATGCGTAAGGCATCAAAGAACTTCACCCTTGACCAGATCAGGGAGGGAGTCCTATTCGCCCATGAAAGAGGTAAGAAGGTCTACGTGACCCTTAACATAGTTCCACACGACAAGGACATGGTAGGTCTGGAGGAATATGCCAGGGAGCTGGAGGAGGTTGGTGTAGATGCCTTCATAGTCTCAGACCCCGGAATGTTTACCGTAATCAAGAGAACAACTCCAAATATGGAGATCCATATAAGCACACAGGCAAGTGTAACAAATTACGAGACCATAATGTTCTGGTATGGACTTGGAGTAAGGCGTATCGTCCTTGCTCGTGAGCTGTCCCTTGAGGAGATATCCAACATTACAAATAAACTGCCGGAGGACATGGACATAGAGTGCTTCGTCCATGGAGCAATGTGCATGAGCTATTCAGGCAGATGTCTTATAAGCAACTACATGACAGGAAGGGATGCCAACATGGGCGACTGTGCCCAGCCATGCCGATACAAGTACCATGTAGTAGAGGAGAAAAGGCCTGGTCAGTACTTTCCAATAGAGGAGCACGAAGAGGGGACATTCCTTTTCAACTCAAAGGACCTTTGCATGCTTGAGCACCTTCCAGAGGTAATTGAAGCGGGAATAAACAGCCTGAAAATCGAGGGAAGAGTAAAGAGCTCCTACTACGTTGCAACAGTAATAAGATCCTATCGTATGGCAATAGATGCCTACCTGAAGGATCCAGAAAACTACCAGTACGATCCCGTATGGCTGAAGGAGATCCAAAAGGTGAGTCATAGAGATTTTACCACAGGCTTCTTTTTTAATAAGCCTGGTACTGAGGACCATGTTTATGGTACCAGCTCCTATCTTAGAGGCTATGACTTCGTTGGAATGGTATTGGATTACGAACCTGAGACAGGCATTGCAACAGTCGAACAACGTAACAGGATGTTCGTTGGCGAGGAGATCGAGGTCTTCGGACCTGGAAAGGAATATTTCGTACAAACCATTGAAGAAATGTGGGACGAGGAGAACAATCCAATCGATGTAGCACCTCACCCTCAGCAAATATTAAAAATAAGGATGAAGCAGCCGGTAGAAAGGTTTGATCTCATAAGAAAGCCAAGGGAGGATTGATCAAGGTGAAAAGTCCCATACTGATAGGCATAGCAGGAGGAACAGGCTCTGGGAAGTCAACTGAGACAAGAGAGATCTACAAATCTATTACTGATAAGAACGTAGCTATTATTGAGCAGGACTCCTACTATAAGGATCAAAGCAATATTAGCTTTGAGGAAAGGGTAAAGACCAATTATGATCACCCATTCGCCTTTGACAACGAGCTCCTTGTAAGCCACCTAAGGGACCTTCTTGACGGGAAATCCATCCAAAAGCCAATATACGACTTTGAGAACCACAACAGGAAAAAGGAAACAGTTCTTGTTGAGCCAAGGGATATAATAGTCCTTGAAGGCATCCTTATTCTTTACGATGAAGATCTGAGAAACCTTATGGACATCAAGCTATTCGTCGACACCGATGCAGACGTAAGAGTTATCCGTAGGATCCTTAGGGACATCAAGGACAGGGGAAGGACTCTGGATTCAGTTGTAAAGCAATATATGACTACTGTAAGGCCAGCTCATATGCAGTTCGTTGAGCCTACAAAGAGGTATGCAGACATCATCATCCCGGAGGGCGGCTATAACAAGGTAGCCATAGATATAATCGTCACCAAGGTAAACGACATAGTAAACAGAAAAAAAGATATATAAAGATAAACAGTCAGGAAAAATGCCTGGCTGTTTTATTTTTGCTGTAATGTGGTGAAGTCATCTTTGTTGACAAAAAGATTAATAGTTTCAACTTAATCATACTGGGGAATACTTGTTTTGAGGCGCTTTTTATAAGTTTAAATCATTCAAACGTTACGAAGAGTTATACTTGGAAATGTTAATGACATAAGTTATTCTAAACACCAAATAAACATTG
>CAZHLQ010000009.1:0-6516 GCA_964533235.1 uncultured Gudongella sp.
TTTCTTTATATGGAGTGAAAAAATGAGTAGATGGTTTATAAAGAGACTACAAGCTGACGTCAATAAAATATCCAGGGAGAATAATATTTCCAGAGAACTGGCAGTACTTCTTGCAAAAAGGGGACTTACTGATAAAAAAGAAATCGATTTTTTCCTTGATCCAAGCTTAGACAGGTTGTACAAGCCAGAGTTGTTGAAGGATGTAATAATTGCAGGCGATATTTTACAGGATTGTATAGATCATCAAAAAAAAATCAGGATAATTGGAGATTATGACGTTGACGGGATTTCATCAGTTTACATTCTATATAAGTCTCTTAGAAGAGTTGGCGCTCTAGTAGATTATGTAATACCAGACAGGATACAGGATGGATATGGAATAAATAGGTTTTTAGTTCTTGAGGCTAAAGCACAAGGCGTGGATACTTTAGTCACAGTAGACAATGGTATATCTGCTGTCGACCAGATAAAAATTGCCAAAGAAATGGGAATGCGAACTATTATTACAGATCACCATGATGTACCGGAAAACCTTCCAACAGCTGATGCAATAATTGATCCTAAACAAAAGGAGTGTAAATACCCAGAGAAGATACTTTGCGGAGCAGGTATTGCACTTAAGCTTTCTATCCATATCCTGGAAAGGTATGGGATCGATGCACTGGAAGGAGATGTACTGGAAATAGCTGCAATAGCAACGATATGTGATGTTGTAGATCTTATTGGTGAGAACAGGATCATCACGACTAATGGGCTCATACAACTTAATCATACGGGGAATATTGGTCTACGTGCTTTAATAGACTTAAGTGGACTGAAGGATAAACAATTAGGGATTTATCACGTTGGGTTTATTATAGGACCTAGTTTAAATGCATCAGGAAGGCTCGACAGTGCATTAATAGGACTTGAATTACTTTTATGTGAAAGTTATCAGGAGGCTGAGATACTAGCGCAAAAACTTAGGCTTCTTAATGAAGAGAGGCAGATGCTTACTAAGGATGGGGTTGAACGGATAGAGAAACTACTAAATTCAGGTCAGGGAATCCAGGATGTAATAGTC
Organism: uncultured Gudongella sp.; assembly: GCA_964533235.1. GTDB lineage: Bacteria > Bacillota > Clostridia > Tissierellales > Tissierellaceae > Gudongella. Next base: position 1,064 of record CAZHLQ010000009.1, read on the forward strand.
GTTTACGATCCTCAAATACATGAAAGCGTAGCAGGCATTGTTGCAGGTAGATTAAAAGAGAAGTATAATAGACCTACCATTGTTATGACCAAGGGAAAAGATGGGGTAAAGGGCTCAGCCAGATCAATTGAAGGCTATCATATTTTTGAGGAGCTCAGAAAAGCAAGCCACCTTCTGTTAAAATTCGGAGGTCACCCAATGGCTGCCGGGTTATCGATGAATGAAAAGAATATTGCAGATTTAAGAGACTTCTTGAACGAGAACAGCAAGTTTTCGGAGGAAGATCTTATCCCAAGTATTTACATCGATTTACCTTTTGATCCTGTAGAAGTAGACTGGCAGTTTTTGGATGATATCAAAAGACTTGAACCATTCGGGAAGGGTAATCCAAAGCCATTGTTTGGTCATAAAGGTCTTAAGGTTCACAGGGCTTCTCTACTGGGGAAAAACTCAAAAGTTTTGAAGCTGATAGTCGGAAACAATGCGAACGAACGACTAGAAGGCATAATATTCAGTGACCCAGAGGCTTGGATCGAAAAAGCAATCGAATCTTTCGGCGAACCAGATGTTGCAAGAGCTATGGGTGGCGTTGAAAATTCTATCAGAATGGACATAGCTTATCACCCCTCAGTTAATGAGTATATGGGTAAAAAAAGTATTCAGTTTGTAATTGACAGCTATAGGTTTATATAATGGCAAGAAGGTGTTATCATGTTGGAGAATTTGCTGCTAAGAATTGAACAGTACAACCCAAATGCAGATATGCAGATGATCATTAAGGCATATAACTTTGCAGAGGCTGCTCATGAGAGTCAGGTTAGGAATTCAGGAGAGAAGTATTTTGTCCATCCTTTCCAAGTGGCTCTGCTTCTTGCTGACTTAAATATGGATACAGCTACTATAATCGCTGGATTACTCCATGATGTCATTGAAGACACAAACATTTCTTACGATAAGATAAAAGATGAGTTCGGAGAGGAAGTAGCTGACCTTGTAGATGGAGTTACAAAGCTGAAAAAGCTTCAATATAAAACTAAACAGGAAAATCAGGCTGAGAATCTTCGAAAGATGGTAATCGCCATGGCTAAGGATATTCGGGTCATCATTGTCAAGTTGGCAGACAGGCTCCATAATATGAGGACTCTGGAATATATGACTGATGAGAAAAAGAAAGAAAAAGCAATAGAAACACTTGAGATATATGCTCCTATTGCCCATCGACTTGGTATTTCAAAGATAAAATGGGAGCTTGAAGATCTATCATTAAGATACCTTGACCCCGAAAACTATTATAGCTTAGTAGAGAAGGTTTCAAAAAAGAGACTTGAAAGAGAAGCCTTTATAAAACAGATAACGGATGAGCTTTATGAAAAGCTTGGTGAAATGAACATCAAGTGTGACATAAGTGGCAGACCAAAGAATTTTTACAGCATATACAAAAAAATGATGTATCAGGGGAAGGCCTTTGAACAAATTTATGATTTGACGGCAGTTAGGATACTAGTCGACAATATAAAGGATTGTTATGGTGCGCTAGGGATAGTCCACACATTGTGGAAACCACTTCCTGGAAGATTCAAGGACTATGTGGCAATGCCAAAACCAAACATGTATCAGTCTCTTCATACTACAGTAATAGGCAATAAGGGAGAAATCTTTGAAGTGCAGATCAGGACCTACGAAATGCACAGAACAGCAGAGTATGGTATAGCTGCCCATTGGAAGTACAAAGAAGGCTATGCTAAAGGAAATACCTTTGACGATAAGCTCACATGGCTTAGACAGCTTCTTGAATGGCAGACAGACCTTAACGACCCCAAGGAGTTCATGGAAACATTAAAAATCGACTTCTTTACAGATGAAGTCTTTGTATTCACCCCTAAGGGTGATGTAATAAATCTGCCTGATGGCTCTACACCAATCGATTTTGCATACAGAGTCCATACCGATGTTGGGAATAAGTGCGTGGGTGCCAAGGTAGATAATAGGATAGTTCCATTGAACTACAAATTAAAAAATGGAAATATCGTTGAAGTAATAACAAGTGCGAATAGTAGTGGACCAAGCAGAGACTGGCTGAAGCTGGTCAAAAGCAATCAGGCAAAAACTAAGATAAAGCAATGGTTCAAGCTGAAGGAAAGAGATTTCAATATAGCAAAAGGGAAAGACTCGCTGGAAAAGGAGATTAAACGGCTTGGCTATAAACCATCAGAGATATTGGTCGATGAGTGGTTAAGGAATGTAGCAGGAAAAGTCAGTATAAGCTCGATCGAGGATCTTTATGCTTCTATTGGGTATGGAAGTATAACAATAAATCAGGTAATCAGCAAACTAAAGGAGATTTACAGCGATCACTTTAAGCCAAGTGAAAAGGAAATTGTAGAGTCTAAGATACAAAAATCTCAGACAAAGGCAAGACCTAGAGCAACTCACGGAATAGTCGTAAAGGATATCGATAACGTCAAAATAAAATTTTCGAAATGCTGCAATCCGGTTCCTGGAGATGATATTGTCGGATTCATAACCAGAGGAAGGGGAGTATCCATACACCGTACAGATTGCCCTAACCTTTCAACGATACTTGAGGGGCAGGAGGAAAGATCAATAGAAGTAAGCTGGGATATAGAGAAGAAATCTTCTTACAGCGCAGAGATTCAGGTCAAGGCCACAGACCGTCCTGGACTGTTGGCAGAGATCGCACTAAGAGTAAATGATGCTGACGTAGGTTTATTGTCATTAAATGCTAGAACGAATAAAGATAAATCAGTTATGATAAATATGACCCTCGAGATCCATGACAAAGAACAGCTAAACGATCTTATGAAGAAGCTACGGAGGATCGGAAACGTCTTTGACGTGTATAGGGTCACAGCATAAGGGGGAGAATTATGAGGGCTGTGGTACAAAGAGTAAGCAAGGCGCAGGTAAGCGTTGATTCAAAGATCGTTGGCAGCATTGAGAAGGGTCTAGTGGTCTATATTGGAGTCGGTAAAGAGGATACAAACTCTGATATAGATTATTTAGCTGATAAGGTAGCTGGATTAAGGATATTTGAGGATGACAACGAAAAAATGAACCTATCAGTTCAGGATATAGAAGGCGACGTTTTAGCGATTTCCCAATTCACTCTGTATGGGGATGTTAGAAAGGGGAAAAGACCTAGCTTTACAGATTCTGCAGAGCCATTGATTGGCAATGAATTCTATGAGCATTTCATTGATAAGCTCGAGAATATGGGGATAAATGTTCAGAGGGGAATTTTTGGAGCTCATATGGAAGTTAGCTACATCAATGACGGTCCGGTCACCATTTTGCTTGACAGTAAAAAGCTATTCTAAAGGATGATGAATATGAATATTAAGAGGTTACAGGCTGGAATATATGCCGCTAACTGCTATATAGTTGCCTCCTCGGATTTGAGTGAGGCAATTGTTGTGGATCCAGGAGGAGACGCAGACATGATTCTTTCTGAAATCAACAAATTGGCAGCTAAAGTAAAGGGAATACTATTGACTCACGGACATGGAGACCATATTGGAGGAGTGATGGCTTTAAATAAATCACTGGGAGTTCCCGTCATGGTTCATAAGGCTGATTTAGAAATGGTAAAGAGCAGTGCGCTAAATTTCTCCAGCTCGATGGCAATGGATGAGGTTATTATTGAACCTGATGTTTTGTTAACAGATGGCGATGAAATAAGCATAGGGAATGAGAAATTATTAGTCATCCATACACCGGGACACACCCGTGGTGGGATCTGTTTATATACGTTAGGACACCTAATAACAGGAGATACATTGTTTAAGGGTTCAATAGGTAGAACGGATCTTTATGGTGGAGATTTCGACACAATAATCAGGAGCATAAAGAATAAATTGCTTAGACTACCTGAAGATACGATTGTATACCCCGGGCATGGACCTGAATCATCAATTGGATTTGAGAAGCAAAGAAATCCATTCTTAAAAAATACTAAAGGTTAGTGAAATGATAGGTATTATTAATAACACGGATGTAATAAAATACAATGAAATATTTGAATTGACAAGGGCATTCATTCCAGACGAGGATTTGGTAGAAGCTCCGAATTATGAGCTTGATAAAGAAATATATCTGGAGCATAATAATGAACAGTTCCTGGTCAGGACAAAAGGAATATCTCCTGAACCAGGGACTTTTAGTGCCTCTGAAATTGACGTCAATATTCATAGAGGGAAGGAAGCTACAAGTAGGATAGCAGCTAAGAGAGCGATCTATCTTTTACTGAGCAAGGTAACCGGCAAGAAGCTCCCTTGGGGGATTCTTACTGGTATAAGACCAATTAAAATCGCAGCAGCATTAATGGAGAAGGGTATTTCAAAGCATGAAATCCTATATATCCTTGCGAATGGCTATTTTATAGATGCAGAAAAGGCTGAATTAGCAACAAGGATATGCTCAGTTCAGTATCCATTTATTGAATCCTTCAAAGGGAAGACCTTCAGCTTATATATTGGGATCCCATTTTGCCCAACAAGATGCGTGTATTGCTCTTTTCCGTCTCTCTCTGCTTCAAAATACAGAGATAAGATGGGAATATATGTGAACGCCTTGATGGTTGAACTTGAGGGTATAAAGGAACTTATGAACGGATGGAGGCTTGATTCCGTTTATATTGGAGGTGGAACTCCAACCTCTCTACCAAAAGAGTTGATGCGGATTCTGATAGAGGAAGTATATAGATTATTTCCTGGTTCATATGAGCTAACAGTTGAAGCAGGCAGGCCTGATACACTTGATGAGGCTTATCTGAGCCTGTTAAAGGAGCTCAAGGTAGAAAGGATAAGCATAAATCCGCAGACGATGAATTTAAGAACACTTAAGGCTATTGGCAGAGATCATACACCCGAGGATATAATAAAAACTTACAATTTAGCAAAAGAACTTGGAATAAGGATAGTCAACATGGACATTATTGTTGGCTTGCCTGGAGAAGAATTAATAGATATAAAGAATACGCTTAATGAGATAAAAAAGTTGAAGCCTGAAAATCTTACAGTCCATACACTTTCTGTTAAGAAAGGATCTAAACTTATAGAAGACAAAGAATCAAAACTTACATCTGAAGCGGATAAAATTGGTGAAATGCTGAATATTTCAAGGCAATTCGCATACGAAATGGGGCTCGAGCCCTACTACTTGTATCGTCAGAAGCTGATACTTGGCAACTATGAAAATATTGGATACAGCAAACCTGATAATCCATGCCGATATAATATAGCTATAATGGAAGAAAAACAGACGATAATTGCTGCAGGAATGGGAGCTATTTCTAAAATTTATAATGAGATGACAGGCAGAATTACAAGGATACCAAATCCTAAGGATCTGGAAAGTTATTGTGATCGTGTTGATGAGTTTTTAGCAAAAAGACACGACCTGATCAATCAGGTGCAAATGCATGATGATTAACC
>CAZHLQ010000010.1:0-9178 GCA_964533235.1 uncultured Gudongella sp.
TTCCAAAGAATGCTACGAAAGCAATTGCTACTGGAATAACAAACTTTACAAGAATATACCAGATTTCAAACAGAGCAAACTTAACAGCTCCTCCATTTGTCATCTCTTCCTTCAGTTCATTCTTATCCATGAACCAGCCGACGAATATGGCAAGTATCAAACCGCCAATTGCAAGGAATATTTTGTCTGTCAGTATATCGAAGAAGTCAAATGCTCCTACACCAAGGAAGGTAACTCCTGACATTACTCCTAGTGACAAGGATGAAAGTATTCCAGTTACTACCATTATTGCTCCGGAAACATAAACTGATTTCTTTCTTGCCCATCCTCTTTCGTCCATAAGATATGCAACAACTACCTCAAGAAGAGAAACCGATGAAGTAAGTGCGGCTACCATTAGAGCGATGAAGAATATAGCTGAGAAGACAGGTCCAAGACCGCCCATTTCAGCAAATATCTGGGGTACTACTACAAATACCAGGCCAGGACCTGCAGCTGGCTCCATTCCAAACGCAAACAATGCTGGGAATATAGCCACACCTGCCAACAATGCAACACCTGTATCCATTAGGGATACTGTCATTGCACTTGATGGAAGATTTTCACTCTTGCTCAGGTATGATCCGTAAGTGATCATACATCCCATACCAAGACTTAGTGAGAAGAAAGCTTGTCCCAAAGCAGCCAGGAAAGTTCCCCCATTAACAACTGACCAATCAGGCTTAAACAGGAAGTCAAGACCAGCACCTGCTCCAGGAAGCGTTACACTTCTAACAGCTATAAGAACTAGCAACGCAAACAGCGTAGGCATCAATATCTTACCGGCTTTCTCAATTCCACCTGAGATTCCTTTTGCAACTATTACAATGTTTATTGCAAGGAATAATGCCATCCAAATCAACGGCTCAACAGGGTTAGTTATGAAAGCACCAAATATGTCCCCTATTGCAGCTGGATTTGAAAGCAATCCAGTAAATGATTTAAGGATATAGGCAGTTGCCCATCCACCAACTACTGGGTAAAAGCCCATTATAAAGAATGCACTTAGTACTCCTAACACTCCTGCAAAAGTAAAATTTCTGTTGATTTTTTTGTAAGCACCCACTGCAGCCAAACCAGTTTTTCTACCTACAGTGAACTCAGCAAGCATTATACTGAATCCTATAAGTACGACAAACATCAAATAAATAAGAATAAATGCTCCACCACCGTTTTGGCCTGTGAGATATGGGAATCTCCAGATGTTGCCAAGACCAACTGCTGATCCTGCTGCAGCCATAATGAATCCAATCCTGGAACCCCAATTTTCTCTTTTGTTTTCCATTAAATTCCCTCCTTTAATTTTGGAATAACAGGAATATTCCCATCTATAGAATATATTAATACATCCTATGATTTTTGTCTACTCTGAATTTACAGATTATTGAGACAAGTTTGTGAATTGCTTAACAGTTAATTTCGATACACTAAAAATCAAAGGTCTAAGTCATTTTCTGGTAGTGCCAGGTTGCATCTATTACCTCAAATCCCAATTTTTCGTATACATGACCAGCTATAGGGTCCTCATACTCCAGCATGGCTGTTTTACCTTCTATCAAAAGGATATCTATGACATGACTGACTAAGCCGGTTCCAAATCCCTTCCTCTGATATTGGGGCTCAGTAGCTACTCCTACGATCAATGCCTTGTCTTTCATCTCGAAATCTGTTTGGGCTACCGATGCCAGCTCACCTTCAAAATACAATCCAAATGCCCTGCCTCTGCCTGTCACAATCCTTTCCCGCATTACATCCTTAGATGCAAAGGACTTAAATACTTTTGCATATATACCTGTGATCTCTTCAAGATGTGCCTCGGTCAACTCCCTGATATCAAATCCATTCAGCTCTTCAGTATTAAATAATTGTTTATTAAGAACTGCCAGCTTAGAGCCTTCCTTCCTGCTTTTAAACAGGTTTTTTTTATCCAGTAGTGAGCAGCAAGAATAAGGTGATATAAGGCTCATGAAATCAAGTTTCCTTAAAAATTCAACCATCTCGTCAGAATCAAAGTTATCAGCTGCATAGAATTTCAAAGTCCCTGTGAACCGCTTAAACAATAAGCCTGTAAGCGCTCCATCATCATACTGCCCGAAAATTGACTCATGTACCTGTTTGGTACTGCAAATACCGAGCAGGTTGAAATAGTTTCTCAAGGGGTCCTGCATAAGATATGGAACTAAGCTTTTCCAGTCAGCTTCCGGAATTCTCTTGATCATGGCTGATTCCTCCTATAACTTGAAGGTATTCTTAGCAGCATTCTTAGCACCCTTAGCAAATGCTTTTAGAATAAGAACTGTATTGTCCTTCATCACTTCTCCCAGAAGTGTACAAGCTTCTATGGTTGCGCTTCTTCGTAAGGCTTTTCTTTCCGGTTTTGTTACAGCACTTAGATATCTTTGTGCTATGCACCCAACTCTTAATGTCAATAAAGCGTTAACTGAACCCTCGGTAATAGAGTTAACAACTAGATTTGTTGCCATTACGGCTCCTGGCACAAGAGTTGCCATGCCACCGCCCAGGATGGATGCTATCAGAGGCTCTATCTGTTCATCAAGTAAGTCAAGGTCCTCTATCCCCCTCGCCATAAGGACTGTTGCTGCTACGTTTCCATAAAGAGAAGCAAGCTTTGCAACTGGAGGTCTTTCCTCATATATTCGGGATACCTCCCAAAGCATTTTAGTCAATGTACCAAGAACGAAAAAACCATCCAAGACTCCATTTTGCGAGATAGCTGTAGACAAAAATACACCTGTTGCCTTGTTTTTTACAAGCTCACGAGATTGTTTGTCCAGTATTTTGTATGCTCGCAGGATCTCTTCCTTGATTTCAGCCTCCTCTGAGAATGCGAACTGATTCTCCTTAAGGTATTTGTTTTTCAACAGCCTTCCTCTGGTTGTCTGCAGATATTGCTCATATTCAGGAGAATCTTCATTCTCGGGAATAGGAAGAGCCTTCTTATATCTTATGAAGCTGACCAAAGGCAATATTAGGAGCATTAGCAACAAAAGAAGCAATACCGCCATTGTTATCTGACCCAGCATTGGATGGATACCTGACATAAAGGTAGATATCTGAATAACATTGTTGAAGGCTATTATTAGAAGCAAAACAATGAGTCCGATCCCGATTTTTATCAACGTTTTAAATATTGGTTGAAATGCATCAATAGGTTTTTCCATTGTCGGTCTCCTCTAGGTTTTCTTTCTTTTTCTGTAATATGGTCGTTTCTTCTTTTGCTCCTTGAATGGTTCTTCTTCGACTGGCTCCTCCTCTGACCTTAAGGAAACCCAAAGTGAGGTCCCCCCCTCTCCTCCGGATTCTATCTTAAGAAAATCAATTTTCTTAAGAAATTTTGAAAGCTTAGTGTCTCCATAGTTTCTAACGTCAAAGTCAGGATATCTCTTAGCAAGCCTATTACCTATCTCCCCCATATTCATTCTTTGGTCCTCACCGGAAGCCTCGGCAAGCATTTTTTTAATTGCCAGTTGTATGACACTTAGGTCTGTCATACCTTTTTCCTGGTCATCCGAACTTTGTGTCTTACTCTTGCCATTAATAGTGGAACCGTTCTTGCCGTCCTTGTCCTCCTGAATTCCCATTGCCTTTTTCTCAGACTCTGCCAAAACGTCCAGGTACTTGAAAAGATTACATGCTGATATGAATGGCTTAGGAGTCTTTCTCTCACCCATCCCAATTACCATCATCCCTGATTCTCTAAGCCTTGATGAAAGCTTCGTAAAATCGCTGTCACTTGATACGATACAGTATCCATCAACATTTCCGGAATATAATATATCCATAGCATCGATTATCATGGCAGAATCAGTGGCGTTCTTGCCAACTGTATAGTTGTATTGTTGAACAGGCGTAACAGAATTTTCAAGCAACACATCCTTCCAGGCTGCAGCTCCTGGCTTAGTCCAGTCACCGTAGATCCTTTTATAGGTAGCTGTGCCATAGTTTGCTGTTTCATCGAGTATATACTTGATATATTTGGCCGAGACATTGTCTGCATCTATTAGAACTGCAAATCTCTTATCCTCCAAAGTTATCTTCCTCCCTTCCAGTTCCCGATTTTTTCTGCAATTCTTATACCATCTACAGCTGCAGATATTATTCCCCCTGCGTAGCCTGCACCCTCACCAGCAGGATAAATTCCCTGAATATTAGTCTGCAAGTCCTCACCTCGGGTTATCCTGACCGGTGATGAGCTTCTCGTTTCGACCCCGGTCATTACAGCATCAGGTCTTGCAAAGCCTTTAAGCTTTTTATCAAATTCAACGATTGCCAGCTTCATTGTATCTGTTACATAGTCTGGCAGGAATTTTCTAAGATCAGTCATCACTACTCCCGGCATGTAGGTAGGTTCTATACCCTCATATGACTCGGAGGGCCTTCCTGCAAGAAAATCTCCGACCAATTGTGCAGGTGCTGCATATGATCTCCCTGCTGCCTCAAAAGCACTTCTCTCCCAGCACCTTTGGAACTCAACACCTGCCAATGGATGATCACTCCCAAAATCCTGTGGCGTCACGTTGACTAAAAGCGCTGCATTGGCATTTCTCTTGTCCCTTGCTCTTTCACTCATCCCATTCGTTACTGTCATACCCTTCTCTGAGGCTGCAGCAACTACCGTTCCACCAGGGCACATACAAAATGTATAAGCTGACCTTCCGTTGTCAAAGTGTCCTGACAGCTTATAATCAGCTGCTCCAAGCAATGGATGAACGTAAAGCTCTCCATACTGACTTCTACTTATCATCTCCTGAGGGTGTTCGATCCTCACCCCAATGGAGAACGCTTTTTGCTGGATATTTATCCCTGAGTTATAAAGCATTTCAAAGGTATCTCTGGCACTGTGTCCAAGTGCCAATATGACTTTATCGGTTGCTATACTATGGCTATTGTTTACTATTACGCCTTTAACAGAGCCATCTACAATGATAAGACCGGTAGCTTTAGCCTGAAACCTGACCTCTCCACCAAGTGTTAGGATCTTTTTTCTTAAATTGACGACAACATCTCTAAGAATATCAGTTCCTATGTGAGGCTTATTGACATACATTATGTCCTCAGGTGCCCCTGCCTCCACAAAATATTCCAGAACCTTCCTGCATCTTGGATCTTTTATTAGAGTAGTGAGCTTGCCGTCAGAAAAAGTACCAGCCCCTCCCTCACCAAACTGAACGTTTGATTCTGTATTCAGCTTACCAGTCGCCCAAAATTCTTCGACATCTCTGACCCTATCCTCTACTTTTTTTCCTCTTTCTATAAGTATAGGCTTAAAGCCCAGCTCTGCGAGGACCAATCCAGCGAAAATACCTCCAGGACCTGTGCCAACAACTACAGGGCGAAGCTCGCCTTCATTGGCAGTATTTGTATATTGAAAGCTTATATTTTCTGCAACGGTAACACCTTTCTTAGAAAGCCTCTTAAGCATACTTTCTTCGTTCTCCACCTGGAAATCTATGGAGTAAACAAAATGGATCAAATCCTTCTTTCTTGCATCGATCGATTTTTTATATATTGACCAGCTAAGTATCTCCTCTGATTTGATACCAAGAGTCCTTGATAGTACTGATGGCAGCTGCCTCTCGCTTTGAGCCAGAGAAAGCTTGATTTCTGAAGCTCTAAGCATCCAAATCACCGACCTTGTTTTGCGTTTTTCTTGTTCCTGCCAACACGATTTTGTCACCAAATGTCATCTTCAGACCTGGAAAAAAATCTGGATTTATTGCTGCGATAACACACGAAGCCGGTCCAGCAGATTTCTTCATGTCCAATCCTGGTTCCAATGCTTCTACTCCAAGTTGCTTCAGTTCCCATTCCACTCCATGTGATCCTATTGGGATCACTTCATATACCCCTTCTGAGCCAATCAATTCGATGAACTCCCTCGGCAACACAAGGTCGTTGGGAAATTCAAGTACCTCCTTGCCGACCAATGGCTTCCCTAGTAGAACATAAAGCGCATCGACAGGTACAGTTCTGTCCTTCTTTGGCCTAATGCCTGTAAGTGCGATCGTTATAGTAGTCTGATGGACTTTAAAATTCTTCTCACTGCTGGAGATATTTGGTATATCGACAAATCCGAAATCCATGAGGCACTCTTTGATTCCCATTTTAGTAAGCTCGTAATCCTCCAACGCTGCAATATGATTGAAGGCATAGCCAATTGGCTTAGCTCCTAAAGATATGAGCTCCATCAAGGCAACCTTGCACGCTGTCCATGCCACTTCTTTGATCTCTAAAGGGAAAAAGTCCTCCTTCAGATTTCCGATCCCGGTACAGCCATCTGTGGTAATTACCAACTCGTTATCCTTATCTAAATCTATGATCACTGCATCTCTCAATAGTATCATCCTTTTCTTGCGTAATATCCTGTAGATACCTAAATTTTACAGCAATAAACCCTAATAGTCCAGTGTTGCTACCATAAAGGAATCGCTGAAAAAGCAAGACTCCCTGAATAGCCTAACGTTTAGGCGAATCCGGGAGTCTTATTTACTTCACTCATCTTCCTGCTTCTTAAGTATCTCGAGCCTGGAGATTCTGACTGATACTATCCTTTTGTCCTCAACGCTTTCGACCTTGTAGGAAATACCCTCTATTGTAAGCTCAGGCTTTTCTCCATCATCAGGGATGTAGCCTAAATGATGTATTATAAAGCCTCCAAGAGTGTCATAGTCCTCCGTCTCCTCATCCATTTCAATGTCAAGTCTGCTGTTCAGCTCCTTAATTGAAACAGAGCCTCGTGCAATATATACATCCTTTTCGAGAAGTCTTACATCGGGGTCGTCGTGGTCATATTCGTCGTCGATGTCCCCCATTATCTCCTCTATAAGGTCTTCCATGGTTACAATGCCTGAGAAACCACCATATTCGTCTATCAAGACCGCCATATGCTTCCTAGTATTTTTAAGCTCTAAAAACAAATCATTTATATTTTTTCTTTCAGGAACAAAATATGCTGGTCGCAATATGCTCCTCATATCAACATTTAGAAAGCCAGATTTATATGCTTCGAGGAGATAGTCCTTGAGGTATAATATGCCTATTATGTTGTCGATGTCCTCTTCATAAACAGGTATCCTTGAGTACTTAAGGGTAAGAAGATCGTCTATATAGTCTTCTATCTGATCCTCCACATCTATCATGTAGACCTCAGTTCGTGCCGTCATTATCTCCTCTGCCAGCTTGTCGTCGAAGCTTATGACGCTTTTGATCATTTCTCTTTCAACTGGATTAATAAAGCCCTGCTCGTGACCAACCTCGACCATTGAACTGATTTCCTCCAATGTAACCTTAGCCTCCACTCCCTCCTGACTTACGCCAAGAACTCTTAGGATAGTATTTGTGGATAATGATAAAAATGTTACAAATGGATGCATCAGCTTTGCTACCATATTGATTGGTCGTATAGCCAGCATTGCAAATTTTTCCGAGTGGTTCAAAGCTATCCTTTTAGGGACCAGCTCTCCCAGTACCAGCATGACATAGGATAGTATCAAGGTTATCCCGATAAATGCAATATCTTTGCCAAAGGGTACCCCTAGGGCATCCAGTCTGTTTCCAAGAACTGAGGATATGCTCACAGCTGCCGAGGCTGATGAAAAGAATCCAGCAAATGTTATGCCTACCTGTATAGTTGACAAAAACCTTGAAGGTTCTTTTAGAATGCCTAGGAGAAGTTTTGCCTTCTTATCTCCTTCTTCAGCTTTGTTCATAAGCTTGATCTTGTCTACAGATACCATTGCCATCTCTGAGGCGGCAAAAAATGCATTAACCATCGTCAGTACGAGGATAAGTAATAATTTCCCAGAAATATTCGGATCCTGTTCTATTCCCATAATAACATCTCCTTAAGCTCTACAAGATGCATACCCCAGGTTGTATCAATTAAGCATCCTTAGCCATCAGGTCCCTCAAAATATACATAGCTTCCTTGAACTGCAAAGGCTTACTGAAGAGGTATCCCTGGAATTTATCACAATTATGTTCCAGTAGATAAGCTGCCTGTATCTCATTTTCAACACCTTCTGCAACTACAGTCAGGTCCAATTTATGGCATAAGGAAATTATATCCCCGGTAAGAAGCATTTCCTGAGGTGTATTGGTTATCCTGTCGACAAAGGTCTTGTCTATTTTGATAGTATCTATGTTTAGCTGATTTAATCTTGAAAAAGATGAATAACCCGTTCCAAAATCATCTACAGCTATCGTCACTCCCTCTTTCCTCAATTGACCCAGACTGGAGTTGATCTCCTCATAGTTGTTAAGGAGTATTGATTCTGTGACCTCAAGCTCTACATTTGAGGGTTTAACCCTGGTCTCTGAAATAACCTTCCTTAATCTCGGGATGAAGCTCTTATCCTGAAGCTGAGCTGCTGAAATGTTTATACTGATTTTAATATCAGACACACCCTGGTTTTCAATATCCTTTAGGAATAGCAGCGCTGTATCGATTATCCAATTTCCAAGCTGTACCATCAATCTTCTTCTCTCAGCTATAGCGATAAATTCTGTCGGAGATATTGGTCCAAGAGCTGGGCTGTTAAGTCTTGCAAGAGCTTCAAATCCTGCAACTCTCATGTTTCTAGCATCAAATAAAGGCTGGTATACTAAATGCAAGCCCCCTGTTGCAGGGTTTAGGATAGCCTGGATTATCTCAGCCTCGATCTCTTCGTCACGCTTCAAACCCTCCATCATCGATTCATCGTAATAAGAATAAATATCTGATTCAATTACCCCAATATAATCAAGGGCTATCGTGGCGTCTCTTATAATGTTGTTCGGATCCTCATACTTATTACCTACCTCAACTATACCCATATTAATGTTCAATGATTTTGTGTACCCATGAGCAATGATTTCCTTATCTACAGAATCTACTATCCTTTCTGCCAGTTGGTCAAGCTCAGATTTATCCTTATAGTCTCTAGCAAGAAGTACAAATCTATCTGATGCAAACCTGAAGATGTCAAACTTTTTGTCGAATGCTTTGAAAAGCTGCTCAGCTATTCTTCTCAAAACTGAATCCCCAAATTCATAGCCAAAAGTCATGTTCAATGCCTTGAAATTACTAATATTGATAAGAAAGAACGCATTTTTATTATGGCTTCCCTGATTACACCAT
>CAZHLQ010000011.1:0-9173 GCA_964533235.1 uncultured Gudongella sp.
ACCTACGACATTAAAGCACAAGCCAGTAGTGGTAGTTGAAAACTACGGTAATGTAGACGGGAGATATGCATACAAGACAGATGCTCAGGGTTTATCTATTGGCCTTGCTCAGTGGAACGACAGAGGGAAGGTTGATGTATCTGCAAAGGTATGGAGATATACCGGTGAAAAATGGTCCAGGCAATCTGAGGAACTGCCTCTACATAGAGCACTTGATCTTGCAATTTTGGTTTGCAGATCAGAGCTCCACTTCAGGGAAGCCTACAGATTTGAGAAACTTTACGATGAAAAGGACCCTGTTATAGATAGGATAGGGTTACAGGGAGATGCCATGACTGTGGAGGTATGTCGAGATAATGAGCATATCGATGAAGACATTAAAATTTTAAGAGATGCCTTATCAAAGGATGGAGAGATAATTGGAGAAAGACTTGCTGTACTCTCCAGATTATTGAAGGAGCTGGGTTATTGATGGATAGAAAAAAACAGCTGAAGGAAGAGTACAAGCAAATAAAACAGGAAATGGGCTTGATCGGAGCAACATGTCTCGTTACAGGCAAGACTTATCTTGAGGCAACGAACAGGACTAAGGCTTCAATTAACAAGCTTCTTTTTACACTTAAGCTTGGTAGCCATAGATGCTCAGAGCTTCAGAAGGAGTGGAAAAAATACGGAGAGGAAGCATTTGAGATCAAAGTAATTGAGGTCCTTGAGTACGACAAAGAGGATCCTGACAGAGACTACTCTGAGGACCTGGAGCTAGTAAAAATGGATTGGATAGACAGATTAAAAAAAGAGGGGATAGAGTTGATGATATAGGGGGTCATTATGAAAATAAGGTTCGAAACACAGAGATTTACCGTAAGAGAAGCAGTAGAAGAGGACTTGGAGTATGTAATGAGACTTGAAAGGGCTGAAGAAAACAGGGATTTTGTTTTTCAAAATACACTTGGAGAGCATAAGAAGAATTTACAGTCATCTGATGTGATGCTATTTATTGCTGAAGAAAAAGGGACCGGCGAAAAAAGTGCATTCATTCTTTGCAGTCTTAATAAGTCGTATGACTCCTTTGAACTTAGGAGGATAGTGGTAAGTTCTAAGAATAAGGGAACAGGGCTTGAGCTAATCAAAGCACTTATAAAGTATGTATTTGAGGTACTGAGTGTAAATAGATTTTGGCTTGACGTATTTACAGACAATGAAAGAGCTATCCATTTGTACAAAAATCTTGGTATGATACACGAAGGGACCCTAAGGCAAAGCTACAAGGACTACAGCGGGAAATATAGAGATCAGATGATTTTCTCAATACTAAATGATGAGTATAGAAAACGATAATTTTCGCTGTCATATGCTTCAATGATGCACTATAATGTAATAAGAGGTAAATACGTGGAAAGGGAGATGTGTTGTATGAAAAAAGAAAATCTGGAATTGGCAATAAAACTTAGACACGAGCTGCATCAAAATCCTGAGCCGTCAAATAAAGAGGTCTGGACCAAACAAAGACTTATCGATTTCCTTAAGGAGCATACAAGCCTGGAGATTGTGGACAGAGGACTTTGGTTCTATGCTATCTACCATGCTGGAGCTGATAAACCTAACATTGCTTACAGAGCAGATTTTGATGCCATTCCGATGGATGAGGGCATAGAGCTTCCCTATAGATCAAAGAATCCAGGAGTAGCACATAAATGCGGTCACGACGGCCACTCAGCTTCTCTTGCTGCATTTGCACTTGAGGTAGACCAGGAGGGAGCTGACAAGAATATCTACTTCCTTTTCCAACACGCTGAGGAAACCGGAGACGGTGCATTCCAGGCCAAGGTATTCATTAAAGAGCATAACATTGAAGAAATATTTGCTTTCCACAATACAAGCGGTACCCCTCTTGGATCAGTAAACGTCATTGAAGGTACAAGTAACTTTGCATCAAGAGGTATGACTATTAAAATGGTTGGGAAACCAACTCACGCTAGTCAACCTGAGCTTGGGATAAATCCTTCTTATGCAATCGCTAAAATTATAAACTCAATTCCTGAGTGGACCTCTGCCGAAAACAATAAAGGCTTGGTTTTATGTACAGTAGTACAGGTAAACATTGGTGAGCGTGCATTTGGAATAGCTGCCAGTGAAGGTGAGCTGCTTATGACTATAAGAGCTGAATTTGAAGAGGAGCTTGAAAAACTTCAGGAAAACATGGAAAAACTGGCAATTAAGGAAGCTGAAAAAGAGAAGCTAAAGGTGAGCTTCGAGTACAATGACGTATTTCCTGTCACAGCCAACCATCCAGAAAGTAACGTCAAGGTAAGAAAGGTTGCTCTGGATAAGGGATTTAAGCTCATTGAGATGGAAAAAGGGCATAGAGGCTCCGAGGACTATGGATGGTACACCAAGGAGACGAAGGGTACGATTTTCTGGGTCGGAAATGGTAAGAACTATCCAGCAGTCCACACGTATGAGTTTGATTTTCCTGATGGGAATATCGAAGTGGCAGTTGAAATGTTTAAGGGATTGGCAGCATTGTAGAGAATTGGCGGGCACATGGTGCCCGCTTTTTTATGGTGGAATCTCCAATGATTGGGTATAATTTTCTTATTAAGACAGGATAATCATAGAGGAGGAATTTCTATGAAATGGCAAGGGAGAAGGCAAAGCTCGAACGTATCTGACAGAAGGGGCTCCGGAGGGGTTAGAAGAGGTGCTTCAGTTGGTGGAGCAGGGCTCATAATAATGCTATTGATAAGCCTTATATTTGGAGGACCTGAGGCAGTTCTAGAGACACTGGGGACAGTTTCACAACAAGGACAGCAGCAATCGGAGTATGTAGAAACAGAGGAAGATGCCGCCAGGGCTGAATTTGTTTCGGTGGTTCTAGCTGACACTGAGGACATATGGAACGATATTTTTGCGGACTATGGCTATGACTATGAGGAGCCTAAACTGGTAATGTACCACGATTACGTTACGTCAGCATGTGGTGGAGCATCCTCAGAGGTAGGACCATTTTACTGCCCGGCAGACAAGACCGTATATATAGATCTCGATTTCTTTAAAGAACTGGAGACTAAATTCGGAGCATCAGGTGACTTCGCCATGGCTTATGTAATATCCCACGAGGTAGGTCATCACGTGCAGAACCTCCTGGGTGTAATGGATCAGATGCAGGAAATAAGGTCAAAGGTAAGTCAGACAGAATATAATAAATACTCAGTTAGGTTAGAACTTCAAGCAGACTATCTTGCTGGAGTGTGGGCTCAGGGGATAGCTCAAAAGGGCTACCTGGAAAAAGGGGATATCGATGAGGCGATAAATGCAGCAGAGGCAGTAGGAGACGATGCGATACAGAAAGCTGCAAGGGGATACGTAGTTCCAGACAGCTTTACTCACGGCACATCAGAACAAAGGGCTTATTGGTTTGACAAGGGCTATGATACGGGAAACCTGGATAACTGGGACACATTTAATACAAATGATGGGTTTTGATGCATCTATGACACTTGCGAACAGATTGACAATGTAATATAATTGACTAAATATAATGCAAGGCTGTAGTGTGATACTGCAGCCTTGCATATTAGGAGGAGGGTCTAAAATGAGCTTCAAGATGCCAAAATATATATCACCGGATTTTTCACTTCCGGGCTTTGTAAATGCTCCGGATGCTAAGCTTGTACCCTCTCCAAGAGACACTGTTGCTCCAAAGAACTATCATTCAACTACAATATTTCCAGAGTATTTCAAGGTAAATGGTCAGTGGAAGCTTGCTGAGGAAAGCAGGATGGATTGTGTTGCAGTTTATGAAGACGACAAGGTAGTTATCAAGGAAGCAAGAAAGCTGAAGAAAGGTGACCTTGTATTCGTGGGAAGAACTGAGGATGCCATCGAAGGTATATTCGTATACACGAATGCATTCGTTGAGGAGACAGAGGATGAGCTGGATTCCTTCGTATTCAGACAGGGAAGGACTAGAGAAACTGCATACTCAATGGATTATAATTTTCTTGCTGAGCTCTTGAAATATGAAAAGGAGAACGGTCACGTAACCTGGGTGCTTGGACCCGCCTGTGCCTTTGACGCTGACTCCCGGGAAGCATTTTCCAAACTCGTCAAAAATGGATACGTCGACTCCATACTTGCAGGTAATGCTTTGGCAACACATGACCTTGAGGCTGCTTATATTGGTACAGCTCTGGGACAGGATATTCGGACCCAAAGGTCAATGCCAAATGGGCATTATAATCATATTGACACTATAAATGCAATTAGGCTTCACGGCAGCATCAAGAGCTTTGTGGAAAATGAGGATATTGAGGATGGAATAATGTATGAGTGTGTCAAAAATAATATACCATTCGTACTTACAGGCTCCATAAGAGATGACGGACCTCTCCCCGAGGTATATGCAGATGTTTATGAGGGACAGAATGCAATGAGGGAGCAGATCAAAAAATCTACTACAGTTATTTGTATGGCATCGATGCTTCATTCCATAGCCACAGGGAATATGACGCCTACCTATCGGGTCTTGGAGGATGGGACCATAAGGCCGTTATATTTCTACAGTGTGGATATTTCGGAGTTTGCAGTTAACAAACTTCGTGACAGAGGCAGCCTTACAGTAAAGACCATAGTAACGAACATACAGGATTTTATAATGAACATAAGTAAACGACTCGATATTATCTAGACTCAGCCGGAGGTGTCCATACCTCCGGTTTTTTGGACATAAGTCATGACAAGGGAAAAATTATTTGGCGTTATAGTGTTGATAAAGGGTAAATATATCAGTACTATATAATCAATAAAACTTTAGGAGTGGCTCGTAATGACCTGCTTGATCAAGGAAGAATATTATCGATTCATATTTGACAACACTTTAGACGCTGTCCTGCTGACTACTCCTGATGGAGGTATACATCACGCAAATAGGGCGGCATGTGAGATGTTCCAGCGATCTATTGAGGAATTTCAGATTGAAGGCAGATCAGGAGTGGTAGACATAACTGACCCAAATCTTGAGAGAATGCTTAGGGAAAGAAATGAAACAGGATTTGTGAAAGGTGAACTGACCTTTATAAGAAAGGATGGTTCCAGATTTATTGGTCAGCTAACTTCCTCGATTTTTGAGGATGAAAACGGGAATACTTGGACGGCAATGATCATAAGGGATGTAACAGAATCAAGAAGAGTTGAGCAAATGCTTCATGAAGCAAATGAAAAGTTAGAAGACCTCGCATACATAGACTATCTGACAGGAGTACTTAACAGAAGAGCGTTGATAGACAGACTTGGCCAGGAAATGGAGCGGTCGAAACGAGAATTTAAGCCACTTTCCTTGATCCTATTAGATATCGATGCTTTCAAGGCAATAAATGACACCTATGGCCACCTTACAGGAGACCAGGTACTGAAGGCATTTGCAAGATCGATTAAGGAAAGTCTTAGAACCTACGATATCCTTGGAAGGTTTGGAGGGGATGAATTTCTTATTTGTCTGCCTGATACTGATTTCGATTCAGCAATAGATATTGCAGAGAGGGTCAGAAAGAATATAGCTAAGATCGAGGTACAGAAAGGAGACGTATTAATCAAGCTTTCCTCCAGTGCTGGGATCACCTATTATGATCATAATTCGGTGGAGGATCTTGATACTCTTATCTCAAAGGTAGATGACATTATGTACAGGTCAAAGGAAAAGAAAAATTCGATTTACACCTCCATATAGGAGGTGTTTTTTTAACCAAGCATAGATTAAATTCAATATATAATTGGGTATCATAAGATCAAACAGTATTAAGGGAGTGATTGAATGTCTATAAATGTTTACCTGAATTTTGACGGAAACTGCAAGGAAGCAGTTGATTATTACAGGGGAGTATTCAATGCAGCTGAACAACCTGTCATGACCTTTGGTGAAGGCCCTTCAGATCCTGCATATCCAATACCGGAGGAGGCAAAGGATCGAATAATGCATACCTTCCTCGAAATCCATGGCATGAAATTGATGTTCTCAGATATTTGGCCAGGGATGGAGTTTGTTGTGGGAAATAATATGTCGATGACTGTTGTGGATAAGGACATGGATGAGATAAAAAGACTCTACGAAGAGCTAAAGGAAGGCGGAAAGGTTGAAATGGGACTTCAGGAAACCTTCTGGAGCAAGGCATACGCAAGTTTAGTCGACAGGTTTGGAGTATGCTGGCAACTAAGCCATGAGGAATAGATCATGCTGATCCATGCTGCTACACCAGAAGAGTATATCGAATCACTTCCAGAGGATAGAAAAGAGATAATCAAAGAAATCAGAAGTGCCGTTAAGGATAATCTTCCTGAAGGTTTTGAAGAGACCACTGAATACGGGATGATAACATATTATGTACCTCATTCAATTTATCCTAAGGGATACCATGTAAACCCAAAAGACCCTTTACCTTTTATGGCAATAGCTTCTCAGAAAAATCATATTGCAGTCTATCATATGGGTATTTACATGGACAATGAGCTTTTAAGCTGGTTCATAGAAGAATATGAGAAGGCTGTACCAACAAAGCTAGATATGGGAAAAAGCTGTATAAGGTTCAAAAATACCAGAAAAGTTCCTGTTGAACTGATAGGACGACTTTCTTCAAAATTGACTACAGACAAATATATCAAGCTATATGAGGAATCCATGAAAACAATTAAAAAGTGATTCTCCAAGAACACCCTTGGCTTTATAGTCTAATAGGGTGTTTTTTTGTTTAGCTCCACGAAATTTATCTGTTATTCTCAAAATTTTGGTGTATAATCATAAATATTAACATGAGAGAAGGTTGCATAATGGATAGAAAAGAATATATACAGGGGATCATGATAGGAGTATCCGCTTACCTTATTTGGGGGCTTCTGCCTCTATACTGGAAGCTGGTAGGTCAGATAAGTCCCTTTCAGATATTTGCACACAGGGTTGTATGGTCATTTTTATTCATATCGATAATAATGATAATCTGGAAAAAAGGAGATGCCTTCAGAAAAGAATTGGTATCCTTAAAGAATTGGATATATTTTCTATGGCCGTCAATATTCATTTCCATCAACTGGATAGTGTACATATGGGCAGTCAACAATGGGTTTGTTCTAGAAACAAGTCTGGGCTACTACATGAATCCCCTAATGGTAACATTGTTTGGAAGCCTCTACCTTAAGGAAAAGCTGTCAAGACTTCAAAAGTTTGGGATAGGATTTGCATTTGCAGGAGTGCTGATAAAGACCATCACCTTTGGAAAGCTTCCGGTTATTGCATTGACACTGGCACTTAGCTTTTCTATCTATGGACTCCTTAAGAAAAAATCCAGAGTAGATTCATTGACGGGACTGGCTTTTGAAACATTAATAATAGGTATTCCTTCACTAATCTACATGATAATGATGGAAATCTCAGGTGGAGGAATATCCGGAAATCTTTCAGGGTATTTCTGGCCTTTGATAATGACAAGTGGAATTCTAACTGCTATGCCGCTGCTTCTTTATGCAGAAGGGCTAAAGAAGCTCCCAATGACAGTAATGGGATTTATTCAGTATTTATCACCTACCATCGGGCTTTTTCTAGGAGTATTTGTGTTCAAGGAGCCCTTTGATATAAGCTCACTTATAGCCTTTGGACTGATTTGGATAGGCATAGGATTCTTTATATACTCTCAGGTATTGTTCCTAAGGGAGACTGGTATAGCTGAAAGTCAGTATAAGGGATAAGTTATTTACCAATGAATGAGTTGTTTGTTGACATCTGGTATACCCAGGTCTATAATACAGTTGTAGATTAATTTTTCAAGAGGAAAGGGGTTGCTCAATTATGAGAGAGATTGTAATGGCTTTGGAGGATTTAATTCAATAGGGTACAAACCTAACCTTTCTTTGATATGCTGTAAACACAACACGGCTGAAGGGTCGTGTTTTTTGTGTCCGCAAACACCTCTTATCAGGATCGGTTTTGCGGTATTTTTGTGCCCTGCGACAGAATAAAGGGGGAATGCCGTATGACAGAGCTTGAAGTTAACAACTTAAGAAACTATACTGATACTGAATTGGAGGAAACAATGGATAATAATTATTTAGAAAATATTGGTTTTGAGGATTTTTTTGCAAGGCAATTAGAAAATTATGAAGCCTTAAGTGAAGAAAAGTCAATAGCGAGAGTAAGTGAGGTACACAGGGAGAAATATAAGGTACTAGGTCCTGAAGGGGAGAAGCTGGCCCATCTCAAGGGCAGCATATTTTATAACGGCATTGAGCAAATCTATCCGGCTGTTGGCGACTTTGTTCTTGTAAAAAGAAATCTTGAGGGAGAGGATACAATCCTTAAGGTATTAGAAAGAAAGAGCAAGTTCTCAAGAATGGACTCCTATAATAAAATCGAGCAGACAGTTGCGGCAAACTTTGATTATGTTCTCATACTGACCTCGATGAATAAGGATTATAACGTCAAGAGACTGGACAGATATCTGGCTTCATCATGGGAGAGTGGTGCAACTCCTGTCATTGTGCTTACTAAAAGTGACACCACAGAGGATGTGGAATGGTTTATCAGAAACACTGAGGAGAATGCAATAGGTGTTCCTATTGCTGCCGTCAGTTCAATTACCGGCGAAGGTATTGATGAGCTGAAGGCTATATTTAAGCCGAGGTCTACATTAGTTCTTTTAGGGTCCTCGGGTGTTGGGAAATCTTCGCTTGTAAATGCACTATCTGGTAAAGAAGTAATGAAGGTCAAGGATATTAGGGAAGATGACAGCAAGGGAAGGCACACTACGACCCATAGGCAGCTTATAATACTTGAGGATGGGACTATGATAATAGATACGCCAGGTATGAGAGAGCTTGAGCTTTGGGACGTATCAGAAGGCCTTGGTACAGCCTTCAGTGATATCGATAAGCTATCAATGGGTTGCAGGTTCAAAGACTGCAAGCACGAGGGAGAGCCGGGCTGCGCTGTACAAAACGCAATTAAGTCGGGAACATTGTCAAAGGACAGATGGAACAGCTATCTGAAGCTCAAAAAGGAGGCTGAATTTGCTGCAGCAAAGGAGAATAAGAACATCCTGCAGCAAAGGAAGGCAAAGGAACGCAGCTTTGGGAAGATGCAAAAAAGCTTTAAAAATAGGAAAGTATGATATGGGGCTGCAATTGCAGCC
>CAZHLQ010000012.1:0-1988 GCA_964533235.1 uncultured Gudongella sp.
CACCATTCCTTTAGTTCATCCATAAGATATGCTTGATTAGGTATGTTTGTCAATGAATCTATAAATGCCATACGAGTAAGCTTGACATCATTTTTGTACGCGGATCTGTTGAAAAATAGTATCAGTCCTGCTATTGCAAGAAGCAGCCCACCGCCGAGTAGAATTATGCTGTTTATTGCTGCTTCAGTTGAAGCAAGGGAATGGACGAATCCAAGTGTGCCAATAGTTTCATTTTCTACGATAACAGGCGTACTGACAAAAAAAGCCTTATTGCCTTTATAATCATCGATCCAGGAAGTAACACCCATTGGGTCTTTGCTTACTTCTGTATCTACTTCTAGAAAAGCCCTACCAAAATCAGCGCCATCGGTCGATCCAATTATGATATTACTTGTGTCTGCAAAATATGCTTTCATTACATATCCATCAGCATGCATTTGATCTAGAAGCTTTTGGATATCGAAGGACCCCAAAAATTCCTGGACTCGGGTAGCCTTAATTCCAGTCTGAACAAAATAACCATTTTGAAGACGGTAATATCCATACTTAAGTAATGTACCACTCTCAGTATCAGGCCTTATCGGATCTATGTGTGAGTTCTTGCCACTTATAATAAAATCATGAACTGGATGTCCTGGCTCAGCTTTCCACCCGATGTACATCCCATTGTTTGAATATATAATTACTCCATCTCTGTCGTAAACGTAGACATCGTCTACCTGGAGTGACTCCGAGACTTCCTTTAGCTTGCTTTCAGAATACTCTCCATCAAGGCTGTATACCAATTCACCAGTTGCTATCAACCTTTGGTCCATGATCTCATTTGCCATTTCCTGCGCTTCTGAAGCGATTTCCAGGTTATGAGCATAGCTTTTAGACAGTCTGGCTGATTCACTTCTTAGAAGCTCATAGTAGTGGCTTCTTATATTCGCCGTCATGATCAAAATCGAAAGCACAAAAATAACCCCTACTGAAAGTACGGGTGCATATGTATATTTTTTCCTCAGCTTCGATTTGATTTTATAGTCGGTATCCATAGAACCACCTTGCCAACCAATTATGAATATAGTTTATCAAAGTTACAACCTCAGAGTCAACAAATTTGAACACTATCATAATTTAATTGATGTATAGGAACCTAAAATGATATCATAAAGTCATAGAACTCTAGGGAGGATGCTATGAAAAGAAATACCAGTGGCAAACCAGCTTTATTTTGGAGGATCGTTATTACATTTATTGGGCTTTTCCTTATTTTAAGTACAATCTCTAATGCTGCGCTCTTCATGTTTGGCGAAACCACACATGCAAGCGTTACTTCAAGGAGATTTGGGGGTTCTAATAACGGATATCCTGCTGATAAAAGATATGAGTGGTCTGTTGAGTACTCATTCTTTGATAAAGACGGATCAGAGTACACAGGCTATTCAAAGAGGAGAGGCAGCGATATGTCTGTAGAAGTATCAAGAGAAGCAAGGTACTTTGACTTTGCTCCATTTATAAATTCATTAAGCGATGAAGCAGTAATCTCTCCTATCCAGCTGATCAGCATATCAATAGGATGCTTCTTGATCTATATAGTCAATTGGGATGTAAATAAAAAAGAGAGCTGAAAGCCCTCTTAGTGTTTTATGTTCAACTATAGACCTAATGATCTCAAAGGACCAAATTTCATCCTTTCTCTGACCATCATAAGGTGCTGCTTTTCTTCGTTAAGTATTATCTTCATCTCTTTTTGAGCTATGTCAGGATACATAGTCATCATTTGATGAACGAATAGTATGCCATCCTTCTCCATTTTCTCAGCAAGAAGCAGTGAATCCGCATACTTCATATTTTTGTCAAACTCGTGCTTCGAAGTAATATTCTCTTCGATAAGTGATTTTACGTACTCTACATCTTCTTCAGAGAATTCTCTAGTCATCTCCCCGCCGTGCTTTTCCAGAAGAGCTGTGTACATTCTGTTGTGTCTGTCTTCTTCTTGTGAC
>CAZHLQ010000013.1:0-1816 GCA_964533235.1 uncultured Gudongella sp.
CTATTATAATGATTATGTTGAAAATTCAGAATCATGTTGCTTTATTTATACTTTGCATGATACAATGATAAGAAAATTTTATCTATGGTTTATTGTATCAAAGCGTCAAATTAAAAAGGGAGAGAGGTAGTTTCTATGAAAGCAGCTGAAGCAATAGTCAAGTGTCTGCAACTGGAAGGTGTAGATACCGTCTTTGGGTATCCTGGAGGTGCTGTACTTCCTCTATATGAAGCAATGAGAAAACTTGAAATGAACCACATATTGGTGAGACAGGAGCAATCAGCCGCTCACATGGCAAGTGGATATGGGCGCGTAAATAATACTGTAGGAGTATGCTTAGCAACCTCCGGTCCTGGAGCTACCAACCTGCTTACCGGCCTAGCAACAGCACATATGGACTCCTTACCTCTTATAGCAATAACCGGTCAGGTCAACTCAAAGAAGATCGGAACCGATATGTTTCAGGAGGCAGATGTTGTAGGCTCATCAGAATCTTTTACCAAACACAATTATCTAGTCAAAAATGCAAAGGACCTGCCAAGAATCATCAAGGAGGCTTTTCACATAGCAAATACAGGGAGAAAAGGTCCTGTACTTATCGATATCCCAAAGGATATACAGGATGAAGAAATTGATTTCATCTATCCTGCCGAGGTTGATATTAGAGGATATAAACCTACTATATCTGGTCATTCAAAGCAGATTACCAGAATAGTAGAGCAGATAAATAATGCACGTCAGCCTATACTTTGCCTTGGTGGCGGTATAAGCTCCTCCGGCTGCAGCAAGGAGCTGGTTGAATTTGTAGAAAAAACCAGGATGCCAGTAGTCTGTACACTAATGGGTGTTGATGGTTTTCCCAATGGTAATCCATACTTTGCAGGCTTATTGGGATCACATGGATATCCTTTCGTAAACAAGGCTATGAATAAAGCAGATTTGATCATCGTTATCGGAGCGAGGTTTGCAGACAGATCAACAGCGGTGATATCTGACAAAAATACTTCACAGCACGTTATACATATAGATATAGATCCCGCTGAAATCGGCAAAAATGTAAAGACTCACACTCCTGTGGTAGGTGATGCAGGAACTATCCTTCGACAGCTAAACACATATGACTATACTTCAGAAATATCCTCCTGGACAGATGGGATAATCCTGGAGAGGAAGAGATACATGGAGGAAAACCTTAATAGTGAGTGGGATGCCCAAGGAACTAATCCTTGCAGATTGATAAAATCCATCTCCGATAAAACAGGCAACAAAGCAATAGTTACTTCGGATGTAGGACAGAATCAAATATGGACTGCTCATTATTTCCTTGCGGATGATAGCAGAAGGTACTTCACTTCGGGTGGCTTGGGAACCATGGGGTACAGTCTCCCGGCAGCAATAGGCGCAAGAATGGCAGCCGATCCATCTACTACTGTGACTGCCGTTATGGGCGAGGGTGGTTTCCAAATGCTTATGGGCGAGCTTGCTCTAGTCAGGGAGCATAATCTGGACATAAAGGTAGTGATCATAACTAATGAAAGGCTTGGTATGGTGCGTGAGCTCCAATTGAATGCTTATGGAAATGAAAGCTATTATGGAATCGATATCGGTTTCAATCCTGATTACATGAAGCTGGCAGAGGCTTATGACATCAAGGGCTATTTGATTGAGGAGGATTCTCAAATAGACGAAGTACTTAATAAAGCTTATGAAACCAACGAGCCGTGTTTAATTCAGTGCCGAGTAAATCCTGATTTCCCAACGCTTGCACACTGGAGGTGGAGATAATGAACAAGGACAGACACGTTCTATCTATAAC
>CAZHLQ010000014.1:0-9572 GCA_964533235.1 uncultured Gudongella sp.
TGACCTTGATTTATAAGATTTTATTATCGAAAAGGGCCATGCAGCTCCAAAGCAAAGCAGCATTATAGCCTCAAATATGCTCATCCTATCATTTCCTTCCTGTTATTTATTTACAACGTTTATTGGATCCCCAGAGAGGTATCTCTTAAGGTTTTCCAATGCCAGGTCCATAAGTCTTGTCCTCGCTTCCTTGGGAGCCCAGGATATGTGGGGGGTAATGATACAGTTCTTGGCCTCCAGCAAAGGATTATCGGACTTTATCGGCTCAGAGGATACCACATCAAGCGCAGCACCTGCCACCTTACCGCTATTTAGAGCATCTCTTAGATCTTCCTCCACTATCAGCTGTCCCCTCGAATTGTTGATTATCATGACCCCATCCTTCATTCTGGAGATAGTATCCTTGTTGATGATTCCTGCGGTAGTTTCTGTCAGCGGGCAATGGAGACTTATAACATCTGATTCTCTAAGGACGTCTTCTAGGTCTCCATAATGCATCATGTCGCCCTCCAAGGATAGGTCCGGTGTATTAGCCATAGCTACGACCTTCATGCCAAGAGCCTTAGCGATCTCTCCAACAGTCCTTCCGATCCTTCCATACCCAATGATGCCAATAGTCTTTCCAGCTAACTCTATCAAAGGATACTTCCAAAATGACCAGTCAGGATTAGTCTCCCACTCTCCATTTGCAACAGCTTCACCATGGGCTCCAGCATGATGGCAAAGCTCAAGCAGAAGTGCAATTGCCATTTGTGCCACAGCATTTGTTCCATAGGTTGGGATATTGGTAACTGTTATGCCCTTTTCCCTTGCAGCTGCAACATCCACTATGTTAAAGCCAGTAGCAAGGACGCCTACATACTTTAGCCTTGGCATTTCTTCCATCATTTCTCTGTTCAGAAGAGTTTTGTTCAACAGTATGATATCTGCATCCTTTCCTCTTTCGATCACTAGCTCCTTACTTGAAAGGTCATATGCCGTCCTGTCATAAACAACAAGCTCCCCCAGTCTTTCGAAGCCATCCCAAGTAAGATCGCCAGGGTTTAGAGTATATCCGTCGAGAACTACTATCTTCATCAATATCCCTCCAATACATATTGGTACCTATATTATCCTTATCTGCTCAGTGCCCTTCTGAAAGCCTCAATGTATGAGCTTCCACTGAGCATACTATTTCTGTTGAGGATAAGCTCCTTGCCCAGAGAAATACATATCCTCTCAGCGTCAGCTCTCTCTTGATCATCCTTGATAGTAGTTATATCCTTGACCTTGGCTGCTCCAATCGTCCTTCGGATCAGCTCAAGACCAGCATAACCTGCAGAATCTCTAAGGACCTCCTCCAGATACCATTGTCTTACTGATTCAACCCCGGCAAAAGGTTCCTTGGCGAATACCTTCAGCTTAAGTAAAAATCCAAGTCTTAAGCTTTCGATCATCTCAGTGATAGTATCCTGAATCCAATAAATGAAAATATCTCTGTTCTCATCCTCTGAAAGATCAACGGTTGCCCTGATCAGAGGAAAGAAGAGGTTTGCTATTACATTCCCAACGTCATAGCCCATAGGTCCAAAGAATGCAAATTCAGGATCAATTACCTTAACCGAGCCCTCCCTGATAAATATTGAGCCTGTGTGCAGATCCCCATGTATAAGAGCTTGAGCTTTTGTAAGAAAATCAATTTTAAGTCGGGCAGCCTCCAGATGGAGAGAATGATCTTTGTAAAGCTCCCTGTCAGCAAAGCCCTCCTCCAAAGCAGTCAGACTGTTTTTTCCCCTTCCATTCAAAAATGGCTCCGTAAATACCAATCTTTCAGATATTTCACATAGCTCTGGATTGATATAGTCCTTAACCATACGCTTCTTCTCCATCTGGTCCATTAGCATGTCCGTAGTAGGAAGCAGTGTGTCAACCAGAAACTCAGCTAGGTCATTCCCGAGTCCATTAAATGTCTTGTAGCTTATAAGCTCATCTCTAAGTATCCTGTGGTCAGAAAGGTCCTCCATTACAAGGCAGCTCATTACTGGATCAAAATGATACACTCTGGGTATCATCTTTGGGGATAGATTCCATTGGTGGATCAATGCACTTGCCTCTATTCTGTTTCTATCTACCGCTAACGGATCACCACAGGACCTATCCGCAATATCTGCATGCTTTACTACCAGTGATCTCCCAGAGCTAAGTCCAGTAACCTTAAATACATAATTTATATTGCCGTCGCCTATTTCCTGGCATCTTAGCTCCTCAGCCGGTTCAAAATAATCCAACCGCTCATTTAAGTATTCAATAACATCATTTTCACGCATCCTGAAATGCTTATTGAATCTGCTCATACGGATCACCCAACCTATTCTATGGTATTTCTAAGTATTCCAATACCTGGGATCTCACATTCAACCACATCTCCCTTTTTCAGGAATCGCTGTGGTGAGAAGCCCATACCTACACCTGCCGGTGTCCCTGTAGCAATTATATCCCCAGGTTCAAGTGTTATTCCCTGTGAAAAATCTGATATCAGCTCAGCAATGTCATTTATAAGCATCCTCGTGTTGGAATTTTGTCTGACCTCTCCATTTACTCTTGATATGACGTCAGCTTCAACAGGGAATTTCATCATTGATTTGTGCAATATTACAGGACCCATAGCAGTGTAAGTATCCAGGCTCTTACCTCTGTACCACTGCATGTGCAACGTCTGGAGCTTTCTGGATGAAAAATCATTGAACACAGAGTATCCAAAAATATACTCCTCCACCTTTTCTTTTGGAATACAGGTCCCTTTCTTGCCAATTATTACCGCAAGCTCCACCTCATAATCAAGGTTCTCGTCTACGTCAAGCCATCCCTTGACTGGTGCATCCGGACCAACTACAGTCTGAGTCCTCTTGCCAAAGTATACTGGCTTTGTTACTGCATTGAACTTATCATCCTTCATGGCATTCTTTGACTCATTCAAGTGATCGAGATAGTTAACTCCTACGCAAATGATGTCGTGGATAGGTTTAGTTATTGGAGCAAGGATATTGACCTTGTCAGAGCTAACACCTTCAAAGTCAGGTGAATTGAGAAAAGCCTCCACTCTTGCCAGCTCGGCATCCGATATGCCAGCTATGCATTCGAGCATAGTGCCGTATTCGTCATGACCGAGCACCTCAGATAAGCTGTATATCATATTATTGTCGTCCATAATACCGACCTTTACTGCTTCAACTCTTTTGTAAGTTAAAAATTTCATATTATTGCCTCCTCCTTATAAGTCCTCATCCACATTGTACATTACTTTTTTAAGCCAATGCAATCAATTAAACCGTCTCTCAAAATTATTTTAGGAAAATAGCTTATATTATTAAATTATTATTGTTTTTTTCAGCATTTATTTACATTTATTACTATAAGCTCTATAATATCCTTAAATAATACTGAAAGAGGTGATCCTTATGGATAATATCGATCTTAATATAATAGAAATACTCAAGGAAAATGGCAGGGCTACAGCCTCTGATATAAGCAGACGAGTGAAGCTTTCTGTCCCGGCAGTTTCAGAGAGGATGAGAAGGCTGGAGGAATCCGGGATAATAAAGGAATACACTGTAAGGATAAGTCGTGAGGACCTGGGTTATCGGCTATTGGCGATTATTTTCGTAAACATCGGTCAAACAGGAAATATCCAGGGCTTTAGAAATACTATCGTTAAATATCCTGAGGTAATAGAGTGTCACCATATGGCTGGAGAATATGACTATATGCTGAAGGTACTCCTGAAGGACACTTCGGAGCTTGAGGAATTTATCAGTCGTAAGCTAAAATCCATAAAGGGAGTGGATAAATCAAACACTCAGGTTGTACTTTCAACAATCAAGGAAACTATAAACAGGTAGGTGGATAAAATGCTGATAAAGGGATTTAGATTTGGAATGCTTCTTCAAATAGCTGTAGGACCAGTATGTCTATTTATTTTCGGAACATCTGTAGAAAGGGGCTTCTGGGAAGCTATGCAAGGGGTTGCGGCAGTAACTCTGGTCGACAGCTTGTATATAGTTGGCGCTATCCTCGGAATGGCAGCACTCCTTGAAAAAAAAGAAAGCGCCAAGGTATTCTTCAAATACTTTGGCGCATCAATACTGATCATCTTTGGACTTCAGACGTTGCTCGGCATTTTCGGGATATCTATACTCCCTGATATCGACCTTTTCAAGGGCATAAGCTCTGGAGCTACTTTCCCGAAAGTACTCCTTTTGACTCTCTCAAATCCGCTGACAATAATGTTCTGGGCTGGAGTCTTCTCATCCAGGATCATTGAGGACGGTCTCGGCAGAAACGAAATGTATCTATTTGGCTCAGGAGCAGTACTATCAACCCTGTTGTTCATGACATTCATATCTGCGCTGGGAAGCTTTGTTGGAGTTTTCATTCCTGAGGCTGCAATGTCTTTATTGAATGCCGTGGTAGGTGTAGTTTTGATTGGCTTTGGTATTCGTACAGCCTATCGGAAGTAAACTAAAAAATCTCCATAGCCTTCTTTTTCCATATCATCAACATGTATGAATCTTAGCGCGCCGCTGTTTATGCAATACCTTAATCCTCCCTCTTCAGCAGGTCCGTCATCAAAAACATGCCCCAGATGGGAGTCACCACTTCTGCTTCTAACCTCAGTCCTTGCCATTCCAAGACTCTCGTCTCTGTGATAGGTAAGGACTTCTCTTTGTAAAGGTCTGGAAAAGCTTGGCCAGCCTGATCCTGAATCAAATTTATCCACCGAGAGAAATAGAGGTTCTCCGGTAACTATATCTACATATATCCCCTCATCCTCGTTGTTCCAGTAAGGATTCTGGAAGGGTGTCTCTGTTGCATTCTCCTGGGTTATGCTGTACTGCAGGCTTGTGAGCTTTGCTTTTATATCAGCATCGCTTGGCTTAGGATAATCGTTTTTGTATACTCCGGGCCTCTCCCTTGGTATATTGGAAAGATCCACGTGACAATAACCTCCAGGATTCTTGACCAGATAATCCTGATGGTAATCCTCGGCAAGTACATAGTTTTGGAGCTCCTCGATCTCAGTGACTATTGGCTGAGAGTGCTTTTCCTGTTCTTTAGCAGTCACTATTTCAATGGTTTCAAGGTCCCCAGGATCGACGTAATATATCCCGGTTCTGTATTGGGTTCCAATATCATTGCCTTGTCTGTTGAGGACAGTAGGCTCGATGATACCGTAAAAGTATCCAAGAAGCTCCTCAAGGCTTAGTATTTCGGAGTCATAGACTACATAAAGCGTTTCAGCATGGCCCGTCTTCTCGATAGAGTAGTAATCTGTCTCTTCACTTTCGCCGTTAGCATAGCCAACGTTCGTGTAGACTACACCAAGCATCCTGTCAAAGTATGCCTGGACTCCCCAGAAGCATCCTCCTGCCAGATATAACTCCTTGTACCTGCTGTTGGAGTAGTCTGGGATTGGCTCAGCACGGACGACATTCTCTTGCTCAGGTGGCGATACATCCCTTGTAAAGTATGAAAATGATATAAGGATGATCAGACCCAGCAGCCCAAATATCAATAATTTTTTCGTATTTGCTTTCATTTTGATCCCTCCTGTAGTAAACATATATATACCCCAGCAGGGTTCCATCATTCAGGCACAAAAAAAGCACCAGGAACCGTCCCCGGTGCTTTTTTTATTTAATCATTAATTCAAATCCTTGAGATTTTATTACATTCAAGATATCCTGTCTTCCCGGAATAACATTTACAAGCTTACTTACAACCTGGTCGCTGAAGCTGTCAACTCTTTTGTTTGCATTTCTAAGGTCGTAATATGTCTGCATTTCCTGGTCGTAATCTGAGATTGCCGTCAAATAATCGTCTAATACTTTGTAGCTGTTATCAAATACCCTTAGGCTCATGTCCATTCTGGGCTTAAGCTGCGGGCTTTGGTTCGGATGACCGAGTCCAACGCCAACGACAGGAAACGTAAGCTCTGGAAGCTTCAAAAGCTCGATCATCTTTGCAGTATCATTTAGTATGCATCCGAGATAATTTGCACCAAGTCCCATTGATTCGGCTGCCAAAACAACATTCTGGGCAGCCAGACTGGCATCGGTCCACCCCTGGAAAAATCTGTCCATGTCCTTGTGAGCGTCCCCCTCATAACCCTTCTCCACAGCTATTCTTCCATTTCTATAGCTGTCCACTATAAATATCAGAAGTTCAGGCTCTCTAGCTATATATGATTGATTGCCTACCTTGGCAATAGCTTCCTTTAGATCAGGGTCCGTAACTCTGATTATTGAGAAGCTTTGCATCCCATTTGATGTAGCAGTCCGTTGAGCAACCTGAATAATCTTGTCCAATATCTCCTTAGATACTGGCTCACTTGTAAATTCCCTTATAGTTCGATGCTCAAGCTGTAAGGAAATAGTTTCATTCGTTATAGTCATCTTTTAACCTCCTATTACTTCTACATTACGGAGACTATACCCAAAGATCTATAGATGCACTCACTATTTCATTCCAAGTGCTGATTCTGGTGTTACCCATGGTCTGTTCTGCTTCCTGCCAGTTTCCTCTAGAGTCAGAAGTCCTTCATAGGTCGTTAGCCCTCTTCTCAGATACTTGTCTTCTATCAGAGCCTGTTTAGCTCCCTTGTCTGCAATCTTGAGCACATATGGTACAGTCACGTTGCATAGAGTAGTAGTTGCCGTCTGTGAGAATGCAGATGGTATGTTGTCTACGCAGTAGTGAGTTACTCCGTCCACCTTGTAAACAGGATCATCATGAGAGGTTGAATGGGTCGTTTCTATTGCACCCTCGTCATCACATGCAACATCGACAATCATCGCTCCAGGCTTCATTATTTTTAACATATCTCTGTCCACCAGATGATCTTTTCTCCATTTAGGCCATAATATGCAGTTTATCAGCACATCCGCTCTTTTCAGGCATGTCTCCAGGTTAGCCCTGTTAGAAATAAGCATCTCAACGTTAGATGGAAGCTCCTTTCTCGCTTTCTCAAGCTTTTCGATACTGATGTCAAGTATTGAAACCTTATTGCCAAAGGCTGCAGCCATTTCAGCTGCTGCTACTCCTGAATTTCCAGCTCCAATAATTGTGATCTCCGGAGTCTTGACCCCATCGACCCTTGATAAAAGGATCCCATTGCCTCCATGAACTCTTTGCATAAAGTGGAGTGCTGCCAAAAATCCACCTTTGCCCGCAATAATACTCATAGGCTTAAGAAGAGGGAACTCACCATCCTTGTCATCCACATCCTCATATGCTATCCCGATCACTTTTCTCTCAAGAAGCGCATCGGTCTGCTCCTTGTATGCATTTGAGTGTATGTAAGTAAACACTATGTGATTCTCTCTAAGGTATTCAAACTCCTGCGGAAATATCTCCTTTACCTTGTAGATCAGCTCGGCTCCCTCATATACCTCCTTCGGCGTGTCCTTCAAGATGGCTCCGCTCACAACATACTCTTCATCTGAGTAGCCGCTTCCAAGACCTGCACCTCTCTCCACCAGCACAGTGTGTCCTCTGCCGGTGATCTCCTTCACTCCATCAGGATTGCACGCTACTCTGTACTCGTTCTTTTTGATCTCCTTAGGTATACCGATTATCATAACTTTTTCCCTCCCAGGATATTTGATCCTTATTCCACATCGACAGTCAGCATTCTTAAAGCCTCATTCATTATCCTATTTCTAATATCATTTTCCTTTTCACTTGATTCCATAGGATTGCCCACTGGAAAAGGAATTGCAAATGCTGGAATTATTCTAACAGCTCCAACTGTTTTTGATATAGGAGTTACCGTGCAAATATGTGACGAAGGAATTCCAACCGCCTCAAGCTCCTTAACTATCGTTGCCCCGCAACGAGTACAGGTGCCTCAGGTGGACGTCATTATTGCACCGTCAACTCCAGCCTGAAGCAGCTCCTGTGCAATTTCCTTTCCCATAGCTGTGGCATCAGCTACAGATGTAGAATTACCAGTTGTCACATAGTAGTATTCATAAAGGCTTCCAAATGTACCGTCGCTTTCCTTTTCCTTCATCAGATCTATTGGAAGCACTACGTTGGGATTTTTATTTGCATACACAGGATCATACCCTGCATGGACAGATTCATAGCTGCCTTCCTCAAGCTTATCAATGTCCTTTATACTGTACTTTTTGAAAAACTTAGCAGTCGCGGCAGGAAGATGATCAGGATTTCCCATAGGTACGACTCCACCGGATGTAAGGATAGCGATCCTTGCATTCGAAAGGTCCTTTATCCCCTTGGCGGGCTTGACTCTATCGTAGGACGGTATTGGGATCTCTGTCTGAAATTCCTCTCCTTTAAGCTTCCTGACAAGCATATCAAGTGCTCTTTCAGCTCCAGTTCTATCCTTAAAAACATTGACTCTTATTCCTCTGGGGATGTAGCCCTCTTCGGCAGGTAACCCCAACTCTTCGTCTGATAGAAGTTTATTGGCGATGGCTTTCATGGAAGCGACTGCCTTTTTCATTCCAGCTGCCGAATTCGTCGTCTCGACAATAAGAGTCTTGTCTTTATATATCACGACTGCCGGATTCTCTATGTACATCCCTGTGATTGTTTTGATTCCTAGTTTTTCTCCAATAAAGGCGCAGAGGTCTCCGCAAGCCATACCGAATCTACCTGCATTGAAGGCAGGACCGGCAATCAAAAGATCAACGTCGTATCCTCTTATCATTTCAAGTACCGCTTCTCTGGAAGCATCCATATTTTCAGCATAGTAGTTGTCCCCACATATTACTGTAGCAACTACCTCTCGATCCAGCCCGTCAGTAAACAGATTAGCAGAACCAACTGCTCCCTCCATCAATGAAGGCTTCATGGAGGCTTTGTCCTCCCCACCTATCTGTCCAAAGAATTGATTTGTATAAAAAAGTATTTTTTTCATATTCATCCTCCTAAACAGTAGCAGCACTAAGGTAGCTGTAGCCCTGAAGATTATGGCTGCCAATTATTCCATGTATTTCAATGATAAGGCTTCCATCCTCCTGTCTTGAACCCACAAAACCTCCGGTAATATGCTCCAGAGCATCCAGATCCCCAATGACCTTGTCCATTTTGGGTATCCTGATCCTTGCATTGCTGTTTCCAGTAGATACTATTGCATTTGCTTCCTCTACTCCGTCAGGAAGAGATTCTGACTTGCCGTCAACACCTGCATCCTCATTACTGATAAGAACTGTCTTTATGCCCTTATTTTCAAGTCTCTT
The DNA here is from genome assembly GCA_964533235.1 of uncultured Gudongella sp. GTDB lineage: Bacteria > Bacillota > Clostridia > Tissierellales > Tissierellaceae > Gudongella. The sequence goes on from CAZHLQ010000014.1 coordinate 9,246, forward strand.
GCAGATCATCATGAGATCCGAGGTCGGATTCCCAAAGCCCTCCTGTGACTGTATGACTCCCTCAGCTCCCATAAGCTCAGCAATCTTTGCTGTTATCATCGAATTTCTATACTTGTCCTGTAAAACCGTAGTCATGGGACTTATAACAGCTCCTACAAAGTTGATCTCCTTGCCGTGTCTTTTGAAGCATTCCTTTATGATTGCATTGTTTTGGTGATGGTAAGTAGTAGTCTTAGAACCAGCAGAGACGCAGTGTCCACTTACCAATGCACCATCAAAGGCCTCCAAAGGGTTTATTGGAGTCGGGAGCATCAGCTTGGAATCCTT
>CAZHLQ010000015.1:0-5147 GCA_964533235.1 uncultured Gudongella sp.
TCATAGTACAAGGCGTCATCCAAGTCATCGATCTCAAACTCCAAGACGATTCCAGAGTAAGCATCTATCTCGATTTCGTATTCCTTGCCTTCACCAATTATCTCGATCTTATACTCCATATCTTCATCATCATCGTCGTCATCTAGTTCAAAGCTTACAATTCTTCCATTTGCCAATTCAAGTGCGATAGCCTTTGCTCTTTCCTCGCCGATCAGCTGGCTTTGCTTATTAATTGCAGGCTTAGTTTCTTCCTTTAGCTTTTCAGTTGCCGCTGGTTGTTGCTTTTCTTGTACTGCTGAGCTGTCGTCATCTCTATCGTCGTCATCTCTGTCGTCGAAGTCATCGTCGAAGTAATCGTCATCCAGGCTTTCCTTCATAGTCTGCTTTATTATCCTTGCCTCTATCCTCTTATTTTCAAGCATTGCCGCTATAGCTTTATTGACTCTTTCTACAAGGTCTGAATCCACTGAATCATCCTTAACTGTAAGTCGCACTACATTGTCCTTTCCTCCAGATATATAGCCTGATAGTACCATTAGGTCAACTATCTCGTTAACTGTACCCTCCAGAGATTTATCCTTTGGGCTGAATCCGTCAAGCATCCTTTTTGCATCCAGATTAAGTGGGGATACCTCTATTACCCTGTCCAGCCTATTAGTCACTATTTCGATGCTTGGATTTACATCCATTTTGATTGCTCCTGCTGGAAGTGCTGTTAAATATCCTCCCGTTGCAAGGACTATTGCAACTGCTAAGGCTAATCCTTTTAGTAATCTTGATTTGTTGTTCATTCTTATCCCTCCTGTAGTATTTGATATGTTAACTGATGAGGGATGACTTTTATTGCATCTATTTGATAATTATTTTCATTTATTTTTGATCAGTCATTATCATCGTCTTCGTCTTCATCGTCTTCGTAATCGTCATCACCATCGTCATCGTCATTATCATCGCCGTCTTCGTCTTCATCGTCTTCATCGTCGTCATCGTCGTCATCGTCGTCATCGTCGATGATCTTGGGCAAAGGTGCGATTCTTTCTATCTTATCCATATCCTTTGTGTCTATTATCCTTTCTAGATCAAGCCCCACTCCCTGACTTAATCTTACAAGCTCTTCGATGGATAAGCCTGCCAAGTCATCTATTCTCAGGTCTGGATCCAGGACCATCAGGTTTCTAATAAAGGTCATCATGCTGACGGATACTCCAAACTCATCAGCATACTGCTCAATGGCATAGGTCTCATCGAGTCTCTGAGTCAGAACTATCGGCTCTATGGTTTTCTTCATAAGGTATTGGTGTATTGCTTGATCTAATATTTCTTTCTTTTCCTCTGCTTTTTCTGAATCCCTGTTATATACAGAAAGCAGCAAGAACTCCTTTTCATTGTCGATATAACCTTGCTGAAGCATTCTCTCCAGTATTTCCTCAGAAACCAACAATACGATTTATCCTTATATGAAAGCCCTTCGATTATACTTTGTCCATCAGAGTTTCCCGCCTCCAGTGAAATTACCTTGTCTCTGCTGTTTGTCTCTATTGTGATACTTGGATTCACATCGAGATATATCCTGCTGTCCAGTCTATTGGATACTAGCTGCCAGTTTATAAATACTGCGAAAAATATGGCTGCAATCGATGCATATGGAGCTATTCTTTTGAAGGTACTTAAAGGACTTTTCTGGGCTGTTATCTCATCGTGTCTGAGCATCTTCGTTCTTGGCTTAGCCTTTATCTCCTCAAGAAGATCGATGGGCGCTTTTTCAATAGAGTTCTTTATGCTTTGTAAAATTTCGTGATCCTTCATGCCCTGACCTCCTTTTCTTCAAGGTGTCCCCTAAGCTTCTTAAGGGCTCTGTGATACTTTGAAAGAGTTGTTGAAAGACTCAAACCAATACTTTCAGCTATTTCCTTATGCTTAAGTCCAGTGACGGCATATAGGAGCACTATCTCTCTTTCCTCCTCCGTAAGCTTATCCAGGACTGTTTGTAGTACGATTTTATCGTCCATGTCTGTGATGTATGAGAATCTTTTATCGTCCTGGATGGTTTCAGGTTCCAGGTTGGTTGTTCTTGATTCTCTTCTTAGAGACGAGTAATATATATTTTTAGCTATGGTAAACATCCATGCCAGGGGCTTTCCCATCGGCTTATAGAGATGTGAAGCCGCCATCACCTTTACATAGGTGTCCTGCATCAAATCGAGGGTTCCTTGATGATCCTTTACTATGGACAAACAAAATGCATACATTGTCCGTTCCGTCAGCCTATACAGTTGGTCAAATGCATCCATGTCGTTTTGACCGATTCTTTTGAACAGGGCTTCGTCTATATTTAATTTGTCATATTTTTCAGACTCTGGTGCCTGCTCGTCGTAGACGAAGGTAAACATTAGCATGGTCATGACCCCTTTGATAGTATAATGCTTAAAGTCTATTATTTATTGCATCCTATTAGTACATTTTTTTCTATTTACCCCGTTAGAGTATATTGAGACAAAAATCTTTTGGTTACAATATAATTACATTCGAATGGAAAAGGTGTCAAAGTATCACCATAGGGTATCAGACTACTTGAGATCTCTATTACAAGGAGGCATTATGAAATACTTCAGACTATCAATTATAATTCTCATGCTTTTTTTCATATTACCATTTTCTCCTGCTGAAGCTGCTCAATCCAACCTGACTGAGCATCATGTTAAGGTAAATGAAAATTTCTCTTTTTCTCAAAGAGAATTCAGGCTGGAGGACAAAGGCTGGTTTTTCATAAGAAAGATAAGCAGTTCAGCTGATGAGATTTATATGACTAGCTTTAAAATTCCAGGAAACGAAGGTTTTATAAGATATTTCGATTCAAATGGCTCTCTAATACAGAAGGAGCTAATTTCAGGTGTCATGCCCAGCTCTGGCTTAGTGTTCATATCTACAGAGAAATATAATTATCTACTGGGACAACCCTATTCCTATAAGGACCTGGGCGCTGGTACTGTCCAAAGCATAAGTTCACATTCAATTTCTATTTCAAAGGGAATTGACAAGTGGATAGTGACCTATAGGTTCAAATTACAGCCTGGCAGCTTCGGGATGATGTGGGGAGTCGGCTCAAGCTATCCTTTAGTTGACCTTAGCAATAGATACCAGCAGGCGATTTGGGCAAACTATGATCTGGATAAAAACGCAAGGTTACTCTATGACGGCTATCATTATCTGAGTCCCTCAACATACAAACCTTATGTGCCTGGTGCTTATTGGAGGATCCCCAGTGATTATTTGACAAACTCTTTGATCATAATTGGGGGCAGCACGGCTGCTGATATCCTTGGAAACGCACTCCTTAAAGTAGCACACGGCAATATAATTGCGGAGGGTTATCTTCCAAGCTTGCCAAGGAGTCTTTGGTTGTATGATGATTATGGTATAGACGGTGGATTTTTCGATACCAGATTTAATGCTGATACTCTAGAATCTAATATTGTTGCTTATAGAAAGTTTGGAGATCTTTCATTTAGAGATGCTAGTATTAAGCTAGCGGAGTATTACCTTATGCATAGATCAACAAGGAAGCTTGTAAACTATGATTATTTTGGAGATGAGGGCTGGCTAGTTGAAGACTACTATGCACAAGGTGGAAATCCTACTCATATTTCCCTGAACCATCAGCTTCAGGCAATACATGCCTTCTATATGCTATATGAGGATGAAAAGGATGAAAGATTCCTCGAATTTGCGGATAAGATGCTTCAAGGTATAAAAAATACCACCTCAATGTGGATAAAACAGGATGGTAATCTTGAGTATGCAATTTTGCAAAATGGTCAAATGGGCTTTAAGGATTACGATTATATGACATATAATGATCTATTGAACGTACAGGATGATTTAACCAGGATAAAAGGTCAAAGAGATCCTGACCTGGATGCTTTGATTCAGAGTAAAAAGCTTTGGATGGATAGCAATGGTATAACTGGATACAGAAAGTGGTAATCAAGTAAGGGTTCTGCATGATTTTGCAGAACCCTCTTTATTTTATCGTTATCTCAGATATTTGTACCGGATTAAATAGCCTGATTGGCAATACACTGTTTCCTAATCCACTGTCAATATATAGTGTAGTATCCCCAATGCTCATTAGTCCCTTATCATACTCAGGGAAAAATCCTTCGCCTGGCGAAAGCAATCCTCCAACAATTGGGAGTCTTACCTGACCACCATGGGTATGCCCTGACAGCTGAAGGTTTATGTCTTTATGAAGGTAAGGGATAGGTCGGTTCGGTGAATGTGCCAGTAATATATTGTAGAAGCTGTCATCAACACCTTTAAAAAGCTCCTTGTAACCATCACTAGTAGTATAAAAGTCAGTTCCATAGATCATAAGCCGATTCTCTCCAATGACAAGCTCAACTGATTTTTCATCGAGTATCTCTACTCCCCTGTCCTCAAGTCCATGTATAAACTCTCTGAAATCCGGATTGCCATGTTCATGGTTCCCTTTCACGAAATATACTGGCTTGCCAATATCTAGAAGACTCTCTGTCAAGTTGAAGGCAGGAGAAAAATCCCTGGTTTTAAAGTCTATTATATCTCCTGTCAGTGCAATAAAATGAGGGTCAAAGAGCTTAACGCTTTCAATGATCGTATCAATATCTACCTTTGTATTCGAATGAAAATCAGTGATCTGAGTTATCCGCAGCTCTTCCTCCAGCTTTTCTTCCTGGAGCTCTATCCTATTTATTTTAAAGTTGGAAATTTGGTTATCTACATATATAAAGGTCAACAAAGTAAAAATCGCTATAAATACTAATGCCTTCATTCTATTCATTTTCTCACCTGCTATCCCGTTACTTGATCTACTGTGTGATTATATCACAAAAATCTACGATTATTAAGCGAAGGTTTTCTACGCTGCCAAGTTTTAGATACCCTATCTTGTCAAGTATTGTGACTGGTTTATAAATATTTGCTGTCAATTTTATCGTGCTAATATACAATAGTGGTAAGAATGTAGTATTCCTTTTAAAAGGAGGTGTCTGTATGAGTAAAAGACTAATTTCAATTCTTCTTGCCTTATCAATGATCATACCTATCGCGGGCTGTAGCGGAGGCGGTACCTCGAAGCCTTCTATGAAGGAGGAATTGCTTATCGAAGG
>CAZHLQ010000016.1:0-2302 GCA_964533235.1 uncultured Gudongella sp.
CGTTTTACATGCTGCTAAAGTGTGACTTCTTTATAACAATATTAAACCACATTAAACACAATTCTTCAACAGGTAAAAAAATATCCCGAGATCCTTCTTAGTGGATCCCGGGTTTGTATTCGTTTTATTTTGCGTTTTCCAGTGCCAATGCGACGGCTTCTTTTATTGCCATTGAAGTATAGGTTGCTCCCGATACTCCATCCACCTCAGGTGAGTTGGCTTCAACTATAGCAGCCGGAACTCCTGCTATCGCCGGGTCAGAGATTCCCTCAGTTTCTTCGTGTGCGATTACCTTAACACTTGCAATTTTCCCGCCCACTATTTCAACAGATACCTTAAGTCCCGGATGCATTCCCGCATCACTTGTGCCTTCGTATACTCCGTCAACATATACTGTAGGCGCTATTGCTCCCTCAAGTGCAAGCTTGACAGCTTCCTTAATAGCTGCTGAGGTGTAGGAAGCTCCTGATACGGCATCAACACTTGGCGTATTGGCTGCAACTATTGCTTGTGGTATTCCTGCTATAGCTGGATCACTTATACCTTCTGTCTCTTCGTGTGCTATGACTTTGACGTCAGCGATCTTGCCGCCTACTATTTCTACTGAAACCTTAAGGCCTGGGTGCATTCCCGCGTCGCTTGAGCCCTCATAAACTCCGTCTACGTATACCCTGTCCGCAGGTATTATCTCTTCTGCAGGCTCCTCAGCCGGCTCTTCTGCTCCAACAGGTTCAGCTGCCAATGCATTTTGAACTGCCTCAATTATAGCTGTCGACGTGTAGGTAGCTCCTGATACTACATCAACTACCGGTGAGCCTGACTCGACTATTGCTGCAGGTACTCCCGAAATTGCAGGATCACTTATTCCCGGCGTCTCGTCATGAGCAATCACCTTTACATCTGATATCTTACCGTCTGTTACTACTACTGATACCTTAAGACCCGGGTGCATTCCTGCGTCACTGGAGCCTTCGTAGGTTCCGTCGGCATATGTCACCGGTACCTTGTAACCCGGTTCTGCCGCTAGAGCATTTGCAACTGCTTCCTTGATAGCGTTTGAAGTCATTGTTGCTCCTGACACTGCATCTATTTCTGTTGATTGAGCAGCTATTATGTTTGCAGGCATTCCCGCTATTGCCGGGTCGCTTATCCCTGGAGTCTCACCGTGGGAAAGAACCTTGACTTCCGTTATTTGTTCGCCTGCTACTACTACCTCTACTATTAGGCCGGGATGCATTCCTGCATCACTTAATCCCTGATATGTACCGTCTGCAAGCCCTGCTGCCATGCCCTTACCCATCATGGAATTCCCCGGGAACAATACTAAGGCTGAAATCACGATCATTATTATTGCACTGACTGCTCTGCTTTTTGGCATCTCCACTTCTCCTTTTCGTTATGCTTATATTTTTATCAGCTTTGTGTGTTTATTTCCTTTGCCGATTGTAATATTGATAATAATCTAACCGATAAATATATTATCAAAAATACACCCCTTCTACAATAGAAAACGAGAAATTAAATATGGATAAAATGTTACAAAATAGAGGTTTATGGACTTATGTCATTAATGGCTGGCGATCGAATTCCTTACTAGGATAACAGTATCCTGTCGTCAGAAAGCTCGTTGCCCCTGGATCCTTTGTAGAATGTCATAAGCTTCTCGAGAGAAAACTTGCTTCTTTCCTCGCCTTCAAGATCCAGGATTATCTCGCCATCATCCATCACTATGGTTCTGTTGCCAACTCTCAGAGCTTCACGAATGTCATGAGTTATCATCATAGTAGTCAGCTTTGATTTTTCGACTATTCTTTCGGTGACCTCAATTATTTTCTTAGCATTTACCGGATCTAGAGCTGCTGTATGTTCATCCAGCAATAGCAGCTTTGGTGAAGATATCGTACACATCAAAAGCGTGACAGCCTGTCTTTGTCCCCCGGAGAGATTGCCAACCGGGGTATTCATCCTGCCTTCAAGACCAAGGTCAAGAGACTCAAGGAGCTCGGCAAAGTGTCTAACTTCTTCTTTCCGCCCTGCAAACAAGCCTTTCGACCTTCTGCTGTAAGCCAGTGAAAGATTTTCAATTATTGACAATGTGGGGGCTGTTCCTTTCATTGGATCCTGCATAAGGCGACCAATGCTCCTCGCTCTTTTGTACTCTGCTGATCCTGTTATGTCTTCTCTGTCTAAATAGATTGCGCCTTTATCTATTTGGAATCTGCCGCTTATGGCATTGAATAACGTTGACTTTCCCGCTCCGTTTGACCCAACCACTGTTACGAAGTCACCTTCTCTCAAATGG
>CAZHLQ010000017.1:0-2623 GCA_964533235.1 uncultured Gudongella sp.
TGGTTTCTCCCAATTGCCAGAGTGTAAAAATAATAGTTACATGAATCCCTCAATGCTTCATAAAAATTTTCGTAGCCGTGTGTTCCGCCGCTAGTTGTATAAATCAAACAGTGAAAATTCTTGTTTCCAACTGTTACATATCCCATATCTCTGATTCTAAGCAGTGGGTTCAAGCCTTTTTCAAGTGCTGCCAGTCCTGTTACCATTTTGAATGTTGAGCCTGGCTGAATCGCAGTTTGAGTCGCAATATTATAAAGTGGTCTTGGTGCCAGAGGATTCTCGGAGTCCTCTGGAAATAGGCTCAGCCAATCAGGATTGCTTATGCCTGTAGAAAACAGATTTGGATCATATGAGGGAAAACTTGCCATAGCAAGAGTTTCGCCAGTTTTTACGTCTAGAACAACAACTGCTCCTGATGTAGCATTGATATAAGGTCTCTTCTTCCTCTTGTGAGTTCCGAAGGTATAATCGCCCCATGGACTTCTATAGGTGCCTCCTTTACTTAGTTCTTCCAATGTTTTTTCCAATGCTTCTTCTGCTACCTGCTGAAGCTTAAGATCTAGAGTAAGGTATATAGTATCCCCCGGTATTGGTTTTACCTCTTCCAGAACATTTGTCGTATTGCCTATAACATCTACCTCAACCTTTTTAATGCCACTTTGCCCATTTAGCTGAAGTTCAAAGCTTTCCTCGATTCCGGTTTTTCCTATTAGAGTTCCTGGTGAATAATCCTCATTTCTAATATACTTTTCAATTTCATTTGGTTGGCTTATCTTGCCAATATAACCTAGAATATGAGCCGCTGTTTTACCCTCTGGGTAGTATCGTACCGGTTCAATGGAAACCTCAATTCCAGTCGCCTGAGACAGCTCTTCTTCGATTTTGGCAACAGTATCGTCTTTAATGCCATATGCAATATTTATCGGCTGGTATGCCAGATATCCCTGTATGGTTAATTGGTTGAGAAGACCCATCAATGCTCTTGCTTCATAAACACTTAGTTTTTCTGACACATTGTTTCTTACTCTCAGCTTTCCAAAAACGTCCTCCAATTTCATCGAAGGGTCTGCGTTAGCACTTTCATACCAGTTATTAAGGTTATTTAAATGCACATACTCAATGTCGCCACTTACTGAAATCCTTGGATTTACTCCGTCAGCTATTAGTTTGGATTGAGCATGGTACACTATCCTTGGATCAGTAATGAATTTTTCAAGAATTCCATTTTTTGAAGCTTCTTCTATTAGCAGCTGAACCGGTGTCAAGGATACTATATTGCTTTCCCCAGGTACGCTGATCAGTACATCCCCTCGATCCTCATCGATCTCCAGCTCGATTGAAGGCTCAATACCTTCTGATTTTAAGAAGTCAATAAGCATCTGTCCTGGTATTATTTTTTCACCATCTTCAGCCTCGGGTTCAATTACTTTTTGTAGAAATGATTCCAAAGACACTTCCGTGAATAAATTCACAAAATCCTGTTTCGCAGTCGTATCGATCGTCACAAAAGAAAACTGCTTCATCAAAGAAATTTTTTGATTAAAATAGTCCCTTTCATAAGACAATGAAAAAGGTTCTAGAAGGATCCCCTCCGCAAGACCTCTTTCCTTTAGCAGCAAATAAGCCAATTCTCTGGCAATGGGATGATCAATGATCTTTCTAACCAGGTTTCTGTCGCTTCCAATCAGTTGAGCGGCTTTAGCTATAGAAGCCTCGTCAGCAGATTCATAGCTTAAGCCCTCAAAGGATATTCCTCTATCGGCAAGTGCATCCAGTGTTCTCTTATATAAATCCAGTTTATAGTGATCAGGATATGGCTTTTTATATTGTAACCCGATAAGCTCCACCAACATCCCATTTTCAATAAGTTCAGATATGACGCTATCCTCGGGTGAAATCTCCATTAACATGTAAAGCTCAGTACTCTCATACTCAAAAATATTAAGCTGTATTGGATAATCGTTAATATACGGGGCTCCATCCTCCTCCAAAAACCGGATGAGCTTAATGAGATAATCGTTCCTCAGCACCTTGTCTTTTATGTTAAGTTCATCCTTGAGGAGCTGGACTGTGAAGCTTGGTACATTTCCAGCAAGCAACCTCCCGTATCTGTCTCTAATTTCTCCTCTTGGAGCTGTTGTAAATACTTCCTTGACCCTCTTATTGTCACTTAGATCCCTGTAATAATCTCCTTGTGCAAGAGTAAGAGTGGCTAACTTAAAGGTTAGAGCAAGCATGATCAAAGAAAGTAATGACACCATTATATTGTACCTATTGAATAATTTTTCTCTTAGATTCATTTGATCACCTTCTATTAAACCTTATCTGTGGTCTGGAAAATATCTTTCTAAACAGGAAATATATCAATATAGCTGCTATTCCATTTAATATAAGCTCGAAGGAAAATATACTTCTTACAGCAGATTCAAGTGTAATATTCCTCGATGTAAAAAACATGAACATCGCAAAAAGAGCATTGTAAAATACAGTGCCCACAACTGTGAATAAAACAGGATTGACAGCATTTTCCTTGGCAAAGGAGTCTGCAGCGAACCCAGTCAGATACCCCGTAAAGAAAAGAATAAAGGCACCTATCCCTATTGTCATAGAGAACATAATGTCT
>CAZHLQ010000018.1:0-1932 GCA_964533235.1 uncultured Gudongella sp.
TCTCTACCAGTATAAATACACCAGGTATCTTGTACTAACTTCAACCACGTACCTGCTTTATCATACAAACGACTTTCAGTTAGTCGGAATATCACCTCCGAAACAAAATCACTTCCGTATCTTTTTAACTTATATTTAATACGTATACTACTGATCATCGTTGCTGGTGTTACTGTTTTATAATTCTTAGTAACCGAGCATAATCCAATTTCAGTGAGCTTTCCTGTTACAGATGTAGGCTTTCTATATAAAACGTCAGCCATATGATCTACAGATTTACCCTCAATATACATAACAACCAAATTGCGTACTTCCTCAACATTCCATCGTTTACCTTGTCTATCGGATTCCATAACATCCCCTCTTTTTATTGGTTAAACTGCATTAATAAGCACACTGGTATCAATGTGCTTTAAATGTAGTTTACTTTGATTTAAATTTTATCTCCCCAATACGTTCTATATCGCCTGGTGTTAGTATGGCTACCATAATTAACTACCCATAAAATCATCAATAGCATGTTTCCAGGCCTCCTGATAAAGTATCCAGTACAATCCAACAATAGCGTTTTTATAATTTCCCTCACCATCTCTCGATAATTCTGATTTAAGATCTGGGAACTTATATTTTATTAATCCCTCGAACCTCTGCTGCTTGGTGCGTCTACGCTTTGCCATAACTCCCTCTATATTGAACGATCATACTAACCCTGTGCCCATGCCGTGAGTATCGCTAGATCTTCCTTACGTGTACGACCTAATTTAACCCCTGTGATATTAGTAAAACCCAACCTCGTTGCCTTGTTAGTCGGATGTGCCACCCCGTATATTTCCTGAACGTCCTTGTTCGCTATTGCGGCCACAATTTTATCTAAATACTTTTCTACTGGCGGGGCGTAACCTACTGTGGCGAACGCCTTGATCATCTTCTCTCTGGGTGTAGTATCTGGTAAGGTCTCTGCACTTTTCTTCATCAATTCAACGGCTATATTGTTTAACTCCTCCTTAAACGATACCCATATATCCCTAATATCTGTGCTTGCCTTATCCCATGTCTTATATAGGATCTCTTGATGCTCGAACGTAATTAAATAGCCATTTATCGTTGGACCACAACCGCTTTCTGGCTCAATATCTCGAGCATACTCCTGCAACTCTGGTAATGTATCAAACGTTCGTGATTTCTCTAGGATACTATCTATGCGTGATTTATATTCCCCCACCCACGCATCGACCTTTTTTGTGTATTCTGCTAGTACCCTATCAAAGTCATATGCTACCAACGGTTTGATCTCCCCTTGCTCCCACGCGGTCTTTACTGTATCCCATGGAATAGAATACCCACTCCCGCTAGTGCGGGCTGATAACATAAAATCTCCATTAGCATGTGCATGAACGGACGTAAACTGGAATACTTTTGTGCTATGTTCATTATCCCATTCCCTTGTCCATACTAAATAAACGTCCTGTTGGATACCCATCTCTTTAACTGGATCCCATGCGTCGAGTATTGTATAACCTGCATCCCTACCAATTGCCTCTAGGTCATCTGGGCTAAATTCCCTAAAAAAATACTCTGAGCTAGTATTTACAACTGACCATCTCGCGCTCCATAACTCGTCGGTGCGGGATAGTTTATTGCCCTGAGTATTAGCTCCCTTTTCTGTCGGGTAAAACTTCTCAAATAGAACGGCGTCATCCTCACGACGGGTAAATTGCAATCGGTATGGCTTGCGGGCGTGCTTTTCGGCAAGTAATTTTTTAGCGGTGTACCACACTTGTGATCCGTATAGTTTCATCTGATATTTCCTCTTTCTGGTTAGTGTTACTCGGTTAATCTTATTTATAAATATCAGCCAAAGGACTGGCATTTCTTTCAATATTTTTCATTGGCATTAAAACATACATACCCATGTACTCTTTAGATAATACG
>CAZHLQ010000019.1:0-7794 GCA_964533235.1 uncultured Gudongella sp.
ATAAGATACTAAAAGGAATCTCTACCTCATATATAGAACTTGTAAGAGGTACACCCCTATTGGTCCAGCTTTATATAGTATATTATGGCTTCCCTATGTTTTTGCCATTTGAGCTAAGCAGACTGACTTTGGGAACAATTGCAGTATTGCTGAACAGTGCAGCTTATGTGGCTGAAATAATCCGTGCAGGGATCCAATCAATTGATAAGGGACAAATGGAGGCAGCCAGATCTTTGGGAATGCCATACGGGATGGCGATGAGACACATAATCATCCCTCAAGCCTTCAAAAACATATTGCCTGCTCTCGGTAATGAATTTATTGTCCTTATCAAGGAATCAGCAATAATATCAGTAGTTGGAATCCACGACATAATGTATAATGCAGACACTCTGAGAGGGATAACATATAAGCCATTCATACCATTGGTATATGCGGCTTTAATATACTTTGTGATCACATTCTCCCTGTCGAAGCTGTTAGGAGTATTTGAAAGGAGGCTGCGTGCTGGTGATACAAACAATTGATCTAAATAAAAAATTTGGCAGCCTACATGTACTAAAGGACATAAGTGAAACCATAAATGATGGCGAGGTAGTCGTTATAATAGGCCCCAGCGGATCAGGAAAAAGTACTTTTTTAAGATGCTTGAACCTTCTGGAGGAGCCTACGAGCGGTGAGATCCTCCTTGATGGGATCAACATAACCGATAAGGGCAATGATATAAATAAACAGAGGGAAAAGATGGGAATGGTGTTTCAGCAGTTTAACCTGTTTCCTCACAAGACCGTAATGGAGAATATCACTTTAGCTCCGATCCAGGTCAAGGGCCTTTCAAAAAATGAAGCTGAAGAGATCGGCTGGAAGCTTCTTAAGAGAATAGGTCTGGAAGAAAAGGCAGCCGCATATCCAAATCAGCTTTCTGGAGGTCAAAAACAACGTATAGCCATCATCAGAGCGCTGGCTATGAACCCCGAGGTCATGCTATTTGATGAGCCTACCTCAGCGTTGGATCCAGAAATGGTTGGCGAGGTTTTGGAGGTAATGAAGGAGCTGGCTCGAGAGGGAATGACTATGGTTGTAGTCACACACGAGATGGGCTTTGCAAAAGAGGTTGGTGACAGAGTTATTTTTATGGATGAGGGTGTGATGCTTGAGCAAGGTACACCCAAGGAGCTATTTAACGATCCAAAGAACCTGAGAACCCAGGATTTTTTAAGAAAGATTTTAGTGTAAAAAGAAGCTTCTAGCTTCTGGTTTTTAGCTATTAGTAGGAGTAGATAGTAGTTACTAGGGGCGACCATTGGTCGCCCACTAAGAACTTGGATTCTTCAGCGAGCCTCAGAATGACAACACACTATTGTCATCCTGAACGTAGTGAAGGATCTTTTTTTTATTGTTCATTTTTGTTTAATCGGGTGAGTATAAATTGTCAACTGCCAATTGTCAATTGTCCATTGATTTCCCCATTCCCCTTTCCCCTGGCGTTTTCTTGAACCATATAGTATAATATCCTTGAATATTACAGACCTGGAGGAAATTTGATGCTTTACGCAATGCTGGCATTTTCGATACTGGCTGGGATCGACAAGCTGCTTAACAACAAATATGGTTTGGGAGTCAAGTTCGATGAGGGCTTCAAAGCCATGGGGGGACTTGCACTAACTATAATAGGTATATACAGCCTATCACCAATAATAGCATCTTTGGCAACACCTGTTCTTCTACCATTGGCAGACCTTCTGAACACTGATCCTTCAGTTTTTATCGGAAGCATACTAGCCACAGATCTTGGGGCCTATAACACTAGCTTACAAGTAGCAAAAAGTGAAAATATGGTTGCATTAAACGGAGTCATACTGGCATCGACGCTTGGAGCCACAATATCCTTTACAGTACCTGTTGCTACTAATCTTATCTCCTCAAAAGACTTTGAATATTTTGCCAAAGGGATCCTTGCCGGAATAGTTACAGTGCCTGTTGGGATGATTCTTGCAGGCTTCATGCTGAGAATATCTGTCATAGAGGTGATCATGAACCTACTTCCGGTAATAGTGTTTTCAGCACTTATTGCATATGGACTTTTGAAGTTTCAGGATAAGATGGTTTCAATATTTGGGTTTGTTGGTAAGCTGGTTCTAGGCTTGAGTACCTTTGGATTACTTATAAACATTTATAGCTACACTACAGGGCATATTCTGGTTGATGGGATGCTGCCTCTGGAGGAAGCCGTGATGCTTGTATTTACGATCGCAGTCGTTCTGTCAGGTGCTTATCCAATGCTATACTTTTTGCAACGAAGGTTATCAAAGATATTAAAGAGAGCATCCAGACGATTTGACCTGGACGAGTACTCGATCCTTGGTCTTTTTTCATCTCTAGCAAGCTGCCTTCCTATGATGGGAGTCTACAATGAAATGAATTGGAAGGGGAAAATGCTAAATGCTGCTTTTTCAGTTAGCGGAGCATTTGTACTGGGCGGACAGTTAGGTTATGTATCATCGGTATCGCCATCCTCAGTCAATGCCTTTATCGCCTCAAAGTTGGTAGCGGGGATAGCTGGAATGGCAGTTGCAGGACTATTGATAAAACAGGAAATCAATAAGGGAGGTATCAGAGAATATGACAAATAATAAACTTGAAGCATTGAGGAGCTTGATGAGAGAAAGAGGTTTGGATGCTTATATAGAACCAACATCTGATCCACATCAATCTGAATACGTGGCAGACTATTATAAGGGGAGAGCATATCTTACAGGCTTTACAGGCTCAGCTGGAATAGCAGTAGTGACTATGGATGAGGCAATACTATGGACTGATGGAAGATATTTCATTCAGGCTGAGACCCAAATTAAGGATACTGGCTTCGTCCTCTATAAAATGAATACCCCAGGCTATCCAAACTATACAGAGTGGTTGTCAGAAAATCTTAAGGAAAATGCGACGATCGGTTTGAACGGCAGAATAGTATCACAGGGGTCGGTGGAAAGCCTACTGGACTCTCTGGAGAGGATAGATCCCCTTATCTATGATGGTGAGGACCTGGTAGGTATGATCTGGGAGAACAGACCACAGCTTTCTAAGAACAAGTTAATGAGTCTGGACATAAAATATGCAGGGGTGTCAGTCAATGAGAAGCTGATACAGATAAGAATGGATATGAAGGAACTTGGAGCAGATTATTTTCTGCTTGGCAGCCTTGATGATATAGCTTGGCTTTTTAACATCAGAGGTGGTGACGTAAAATGCAATCCTGTAGTCATTTCATATGCCCTAGTTTCTGAGGACAGAGCTATTCTTTTCGTCGATATGGATAAGCTGGAGGTTGGAACAATAAATGATTTGAAAGACCAGGGTGTAGAATGCAGACCATATGAGGAAGTCGCTGACTTTGTGTCCGCTGTAAATGAAGATATGGCGATCGTTCTGGATAAGGACAGAATCAACAGGTGGTTATTCAGCTCAATATCTGAGGGATGCACAATAATTGAAAAACCAAACCTGACGACGCTCCCAAAAGGTGTTAAGAATGGTACTGAGATAGTCAACCAGAGGCTTGCTTACATCAAAGACGGCGTAGCACTCACTAAATTTTTCCACTGGCTTCACAGCAATTTGGGGAAAAGACAAATTACAGAGGTTGAAGCTGCTGAACAGCTGCTGGAATTTAGAAACGGCATGGAAGGCTTCATCGAACCCAGCTTTGAAACGATAGCAGCTTATGGATCAAACGCTGCCATGATGCATTACTCAGCAACAGAGGAAAGCTACTCTATCCTGGAGGAAAAAGGACTTTTTCTTTTGGATTCTGGAGGACAGTACTTGAATGGAACTACTGACATCACAAGAACTGTCGCTCTTGGAGAACTTTCCCAGGAGGAGAAAAGAGATTTCACCCTAGTACTCAAGGGGCATATAAACCTTATTTCTGCGCGTTTCCTACAGGGATCCTCAGGACATGCACTGGATGTACTGGCGAGATATCCTCTTTGGATGGAAGGTGAAGACTACAAATCGGGAACAGGTCACGGCGTAGGGTACCTGCTAAATGTTCATGAGGGACCACATAGGATTGCAACCATGCCAAATAGCGTAGCACTTCAGCCCGGAATGATAGTAACCATTGAGCCTGGGATATATAAGGAAGGAAAGCATGGAATAAGGACTGAGAATGTGGTTGTTGTAAAAGAAGATATAAAAACAGATTCAGGGCAATTCTACAGCTTCGATATGCTTTCGTGGTGTTATATAGATACTGAGTGTATAGATGAGGTACTATTGACACCAACAGAAAGAATATGGTTGAACAACTATAATAATGAAGTTTATGAAAAATTAAGCCCATATCTAGATGAAGATATAAAGACCTGGTTAAAGGAGAAGACCAAAGAGATATAGTTAACGATGCGTCATAACTAGAAGATTGCAAATAGGGAGCTTTCATTAACATAAACTGGAGGTTAGATAGTTTTTCGGACCGCTTTCGGCCGCTTGGCCAGGAAAAGTCCTCCAAACTACTAACCTCCAATCTTCTTTGGGCAAATACAAAGCTCAAGTTGATAGGTTCCCATTCATTATTGGATAGCTGTGAACTTTATTTGTTTGTGGTATAATTGAGCTATCAATGGATAAAGGTGATAACGTGGCAGATTTCAGCGAACAAATTAAACAGCTCCCCGACCTCCCAGGTGTATATCTAATGAAGGATAAGACTGGGGAAATCATATACGTAGGAAAGGCTATCTCGCTTAAAAAGAGAGTTAGACAGTATTTTCAAGCCTCAGGGAATCATCACCCCAAGGTTGTGAATATGGTAAAAAACATCCATGACTTTGAATACATTATCGTGAAAAATGAGGTTGAAGCTCTCGTTTTAGAGGCAAATCTGATAAAGAGCAATAAACCAAAGTACAATATACTCCTGCGGGATGACAAGCAGTATCCCTATATTAAGGTCACAGTTCAGGAAAGGTATCCCAGGGTACTGAAAACCAGGCAGATCGAAAAGGATGGAGCAAGATATTTTGGACCTTATCCAAGTGCTACAGCAGTAAATGAAGCGATAGAAATCTTCCATAGAGTGTTCCCTATAAGAAACTGCAGATTAAATCTGGATAAGGAGGGGCAGAGGTTCAAACCCTGCCTGAATTATCATATCGGTAGATGTCTGGGACCATGCAGAGGAGATGTGGATGAAACAGTATATAATGAAATGATAGATCATGTGCTCCAATTCCTTACCCTTAAGGATGATGGACTTGTGAAAATGCTCGAAGAAAAGATGAAAAAGGCATCGCAGGAGTTAAACTTTGAATCTGCAGCTTCATTCAGGGATCAAATACAGGCTCTAAACACGCTTCATGAGAAGCAGCGAGTTGATACCGCCTCAAATGTAGAGCAGGATGTTATAGCAATGGCAAGAGGAGTAGAAGAGGTTGTGGTTCAGGTCTACTTCATCAGAGACGGAAAGATTGTAGGAAGAGAGCATTATATTATGGAGGACTCCTATATCGAGGATAGAAGCGAAATTATGGGGGCATTTGTAAAGCAGTTCTATATGGGAGCGTCATATATTCCCAAAGAGCTTCTCCTGGAGGAATCAATAGAGGATCTGGAATCTATCCAAAGTTGGCTTTCTGGTATAAGGGGTTCAAAGGTTTCAATTCAGGTGCCTGCTAAGGGAGATAAGATGCAGCTCATCCGAATGGCAAAGGAGAATGCCATCGAAATGCTGAATAAATATGGGGACAAGTTTCTACGAAAGCATAGGGAAAACATGAGATCGCTTGAAGAGCTACAGCTGGCTCTGGAACTTGAGGAAAGACCTGAAAGGATAGAAGCCTTTGATATATCCAATATAAGTGGGATCGGATCAGTAGGATCAATGGTCGTATTTGAAAAGGGCGAACCTAAGAAATCAGACTACAGAAGATTTAGGATAAGATCGGTAACCACACCTGATGATTACAGAAGCATGGAGGAAGTCCTTGAGAGAAGATTTCTTAGAGGTCTCTCAGACAAAAATAGCGAAGACACTGTAAAAGATATGAACGGCTTTACACTCTTACCAGATATGATCATGATAGATGGAGGCAAGGGCCAGGTAAATAGAGTACAGACTCTTCTTGACAGAATGGGAGTTGATATACCGGTGTGTGGAATGGTCAAGGATCAATACCATAAGACCAGAGGACTCATATATAATAACAAGGAGATCACACCTGATAAGGACAGTCTGGCATATAAACTGATTTATAAGGTTCAGGAGGAGGCTCACCGGTTTGCCATAAGCTACCATAGAAGCCTAAGGTCAAAGGATATGTTCAGATCTGAGCTGGACGGCATTCCAGGAATAGGTGAGAAACGGAAACTTGAGCTTCTCAGACACTTTAAAAGTATATCAAGAATCAAGGAAGCATCTGTTGAGGAGCTTTCAAAAGCAAATGGAATGAATAAAAGAGCAGCTGAAAGTGTTTATTATCACTTTCATAAGAAGGAGGAATAGGTATGGATAAAAAGCTTTATCTGTCTGATACAGACAAAAAGGTTGCGGGAGTTTGCGGAGGGATAGCAGAGTACTTTGGGATAGACTCTACTCTGATCAGGCTTGGTTGGGTTTTTCTGCTTCTACCCACAGCTTTCATAGGCGGTATTGTAATGTACTTTATTGCTGCTGCAATTATACCTCATAGACCACCTGAAGGAATATAAAGGAGAATGCCTATGGATCATGTTTTGCTAAGTGACTTGATAAATGAGCTTGGTTTGGAAAAGATATACCTTTCAAATGATGTTGACTCAGTTCGGATAGATTCGACGGACATTAGCAGGCCGGGACTTCAGATGGCAGGCTATTACGAAAAATTCGTCCCAGAAAGGATCCAGATCATAGGAAGTGCTGAATGGCATTTTCTAAGGGATATGGAGAAAGAAAAAAGAATTAAAGTCCTTGAAAAATTCATCCAATACCCTATCCCTGTCATAGTTGTAACAAGAGGAAATGAGATCTTTCCAGAGCTGATCGAGCTTTCGATTAAGTATGATAAGACTCTTCTGTTCAGCGAAAAAACCACCTCGAAGGTAATAAGTGAGCTTGTGTCCTACCTGGGTCTTAAGCTTGCGCCATCTACCAGCCTACACGGAGTATTGCTGGAGGTATTTGGTGTAGGAGTACTATTGACTGGAAAATCCGGGATAGGCAAGTCGGAGACAGCTTTAGATCTTATTACAAGAGGTTGCAGGCTCATCTCAGATGATGTTGTTGAGATCAAAAGGGTAGAGGATACACTTAGGGGATCTTGCCCTGAGCTGACTCGATATTTTTTGGAAATC
The DNA here is from genome assembly GCA_964533235.1 of uncultured Gudongella sp. GTDB lineage: Bacteria > Bacillota > Clostridia > Tissierellales > Tissierellaceae > Gudongella. The sequence continues at coordinate 7,333 of CAZHLQ010000019.1, forward strand.
AGAGGAATCGGGATCCTCGACATCGAAAGATTGTATGGAATAAGTGCAGTCAAGCAATATGATTACCTGGACATGGTAGTAGAGCTGGAGGCATGGGATTCTGATAAGGAGTATGACAGAGTCGGCCTGGATGAGGAAACTATAGAGATACTGGGGATCAAGCTTCCTAAGGTAACCATACCTGTAAAACCAGGACGAAGCATCGCTATGATAGTTGAGGTCGCTGCAAAAAACAATCGCCAGAAGAGATTAGGATATAATGCAGCTGAGGAATTGAGTGAAAGAGTCAGGAAGTCCATCCAGGAGCGGAAAGCCAACAATAATGCAAGGAATTAAGCGCTCTGGAGAGGGGGATTATGAAGGAATATTAAGTTGACATCCATTTCATTGTTTAATATACTTAAATATGATAACGGATTTTTTAACAAATTCAGGAGGGCATTGCCCTCTTACATTTTATCA
>CAZHLQ010000020.1:0-7969 GCA_964533235.1 uncultured Gudongella sp.
GTTTGAGGTCCTTCTTCTACCTCCAACACCTGAAGCAATTTCTCCTCTTCCACTGGTTCTTTAGCCTTCACTGGTTCAGGAGCCCTTTGTCTTTGAGGTTGTGATACTTGAGAGGAAGCTGTTGTCATAGGTCTGGTTTGATTGCTTTGAGCTTTCTTTTCAGGCTGACCTCCAAACTCTTTCTCCAGTTGTCTTCTATATTCTTCAAGAGTTTTCCTGAAGTCCTGGCCTTGTTTCCCTATGTTTTTCTTTTTGCCAGTATCCTGATTAAAGGTTTGTTGCTGCTTTTTTTGTGCTCTTTTTTTATTTTTTGCATTTCCAATAATTAGGTTAACCAGAACCCAAAATATAAGAATAATTATAGGGCTATCCATTTAATCACTCCCTATTTCTGTTTGTTCTCTTCATCAGTCATCTTAGAAATCGAGGTTCTCATATCAGTATCCGCTAGTACATTTTTCATATTGTAGTAATCCATAACACCTAGATTGCCTTGCTTCAGAGCTTCTGCTAATGCCAATGGAACCTGTGCCTCTGCTTCAACAAGCTTAGCTCGCATAGCTTGTACTTCTGCAAGCATCTCCTGCTCCTTAGCTACAGCCATAGCCCTTCTTTCCTCAGCTCTAGCCTGAGCGATCTTCTTATCAGCCTCTGCTTGGTCCATTTGCAGCTTAGCCCCTATATTTCTCCCTACATCGACGTCTGCTATATCAATAGATAATATTTCAAATGCAGTACCAGAATCAAGGCCCTTATCCAATACCGTTCTTGAAATGCGATCAGGATTTTCCAAAACGTCTGCATGTGAATCGGAGCTACCAACAGTAGTTACTATACCTTCTCCTACTCTAGCGATAATCGTCTCTTCACCAGCACCTCCGACCAGTCTGTCGATATTGGCTCTAACAGTAACCCTCGCTTTTGCAATAACCTCAATACCATTTTTGGCTACTGCTGATATATTTGGAGTCTCAATTACCTTGGGATTTACGCTTACCTGAACGGCTTCCAGCACGTTCCTTCCAGCCAGATCTATTGCAGCAGCTCTTTCAAATACCAATGGAATGTTTGCCCTCTGTGCTGCTATAAGGGCATCAACCAATGTGTTTACATTGCCTCCTGCCAGATAGTGAGCCTCAAGTTCATCTATATTGATATTGAGTCCCGCTTTTGTAGCCTTTATCATTGGATTAACAATTCTGCTGGGGACTACTCTTCTAAGCCTCATACCTATCAATGTGGATATTTTTACTCTTACACCTGAAAACAATGCTGTGATCCATAAACCTACAGGTACAAAAGTAAAAAATAACATAACTAAAATAATAATACCTAATGCCAAGCCTAATGTGAAAATAAGTTCCATCCTATACCCTCCTAACAATAATTTTCGAACCTTCTACCTTGATGACCTTCACTGTTGATCCTTTGGATATGAATCCACCTTCTGACAGAACGTCGTGCTTTTCTCCATCTATGACAGCATATCCGGATGGACGGAGTTCTGTAAGAGTTTTACCCTCTTTGCCAAGCATTTCCTCACTAGCTTCGTTACTGAGATATCCCTTTTTACTTTCAAGCTTGTTGTTTAGGATTATCTTATTCAGCAATTTGCTCTTGAAGCCCATTTTAATCATGAAGATAGTCACAACAGCAGTTATTATTATAGCTATGCTCAGGGACAATACTGCCGCAGTAAGATCCTGCATAGCAAGAACTGTACCAGCAATGACAAATATGAGACCTCCTATTCCAGGAAGTCCAAATCCTGGTACCAATCCTTCGATAATTAGAAGAATAAGACCCACTACAAATAGGATAAGTGACGTCCAGTTGGAGTTTCCAGCCAGGATATTGCCGCCAAAATAAAGAGCGAACCCCATTATTGATATCGTTCCTCCCAGCCCAAAGCCCGGGGTCAATATCTCTATCACTAAGCCCACAAAACCCAAAGTAAGAAGAATGGTGCTTATATATGGATTCGAGATATACTTGGCAAGCTTTACTTGAAGACCTTCATCAACTACCTCTATGTCTGAGTAATTGTACCCGAAATGATCTAGCATTTCTTGGTAATCGTTGGTCAGGATATCAGCTATACCATACTCTATTGCTTCCTGAGCAGTAAGATTAACCAACTTGTCTGAGTTGACAAGCCCCGGAATCTCAATATCCTTGTCTGCCATCGCCTCTATGACAAGAGAATCTCTACCTCGATATTGGGCTGTATCTCTCAATACACCTCTCCACATCGACAGTACCTTTTCAGTGTTTGGTATAGTTTCTGCTGAACCAATCACTGCATTCTCAGCCATAACGACATGCTCACCTGCTATGGTGATTAGAACACCAGCGGATGCCGCTTTGTTGTTAACAAAGGAAATCGTAGGGATATTCGTACCTATAATGACGTCCTTGATTTTTATTGCTTCATCTACAAGTCCTCCATAGGTGTCGATCTCAAATATTATTGCTTCTGCTCCTTCTCGGTTCAAGTCGTCTACGACGTCTCTTACAAAGTTATGAGTAGCCCTGTTGATTTCACCCTTGATTGGTACTACATAGACCTTTCCGGGTGGTGCCTGGGCTGATACGTTAAGGCTCGAAGCAATAGATGCAACGATCGCCAAAAACAATACAATCCCAATTTTTCTGATTCTCAATACATTCACCTCCAATATGTACTCCTTCTTGTTTATACCCATTTGTTGTTTGTAAATGCAAAAAAACCTGAGATTTACTCAGGTTTTAGTTTAATATTTTCCTTACTGCTTGATTGATCATATTTCCATCGGCTCTACCCTTTACCTTGGGCATTACCGTTTTCATTATTGTTCCGATTTCCTTTAGAGAGGTCGCTCCTATTTCTTGAATGGTTTCTTTAACTATTTGCTCAACCTCATCTTCTGTAAGCTGCTTAGGAAGGTATTCCAAAAGTATGTCCATTTCTGCGTCAGTAAGATCTACAAGGTCCTGTCGGTTTCCTCTTCGGAATTCCTCTATGGCCATCCTTTTCTCCTTCAGCTGCTTTGATATGATCTCAAGGATATCCTCGTCGCCAAGTTCGATCCTTTCGTCTACCTCGCGCTGTTTGATTGCAGCTCTAACCATTGTGACAGTATTCTTTCTTACAGTATCTTTGTTCTTCATGGAGGACTTGAGTTCCTCCATCAGTTTATCTTTAAGGGACATTTATTCACCTTCTCGATTAAAACTTAGAATGCTTCTTTCTTCTCGCTGCCTCAGATTTTTTCTTCTTTTTTACGCTGGGTTTCTCATAATGCTCACGCTTTCTGACTTCCCCAATAACTCCTGACCTTGCACAAGATCTTTTAAACCTTTTCAGGGCATTGTCCAGAGATTCGTTTTCACCAACTTTGATTTCCGTCATCGTTTCTTCCCTCCCCTCTCAACTACAAGAGTGCAACAATACTGTCATAGCTATTGGATGCATACTCAATAATTATACAATACATCCATTAGCTTTTCAACTGTTTTTAACCTGGTGGCCATAACATTTCTCTTCCACCAAGGACATGGAAATGAATGTGTCCTACGGTCTGGCCTCCGTCGCTTCCACAGTTATTTATTACTCTGTAGCCGTTCTCCACACCCTGCTCGGCTGCCAGCTTGGGAATAAGCCTCATTATATGAGCTATTAAGCCATTATGAGCTTCAGTTACCTGATCAAGTGATTGTACGTGGAGCTTGGGAACCACAAGAAAATGTATCGGGGCTTGCGGATTGATATCCTTAAATGCCACGACCAAATCATCCTCATATATCAGCTGACTGGGTATATCCTTACTTGCTATACTGCAAAACAAGCAGTCCATATTTACACCCCCTTAACGAAGAGTTCCCTTCATCGATGTATGATCACCGACGACGATCCTTGTATCTATAATATCACCAATCAAGTCTTTTTGGGAAGGGGTTTTTACTCTGATGTAGTTTGTAGTATAGCCTTCAAACATTCCCTTTCCACTATTACCTTCCTCATACAAAACAGCTCTTAAGCTTCCATTGAATTTTCCCTGGAATTCTAAAGAAAGCTTTTCTCCCAGCTGTATAAGGCGTTCACTTCGATCATTTTTTATACCTCCAGGAATTTGACCCTCCATCTTAGCAGCAGGTGTGCCTTTTCTTTGAGAATACTTGAACACGTGGATCCTGGAAAATCCGATTTCTTCAACAAAGCTTACTGTTTCAAGATACTCCCTTTCGGTTTCTCCTGGAAAGCCTACAATAATGTCAGTGGTCAAGCCTGCATCAGGCATGTAGCTCCTTATAAGCTTTGCTTTTTCTCTGAATTCCAGGGTATCATACCGTCTGTTCATCCTTTTTAACACTGAATCAGACCCACTTTGGAGTGACAGGTGGAAATGATCACATACCTTTCCACTGTTAATTATTGTCTCCATGAAATCCTTGTCAATAATTCCTGGCTCAATAGAGCTTAGCCTTATTCTCTCGATTCCATCTATTCTACTTATCTTTGTTATAACGTCACTTAATGTCTCCTTCTTAAGGTCCTTTCCATAGGATGCAACATGTATCCCTGTCAAGACAATTTCCTTGAAGCCTATACCTGCGAGTCTAATAGCTTCCTCCTCAATATCGCTGTACTCTCTACTTCTTATTGGCCCTCTTGCATAAGGTATAATACAATAGCTGCAAAATTGATTGCATCCATCCTGGATCTTTAAAAATGCTCTAGTTCTGGACTTTACATCCTCTATCCTTATCTTCTCGAAAGCTTTGTAGGTTTTTACAGGCCTTACAATGTTTATTTTTTCCTTACTGATTGACGACCTTTTACAAAGCTCAACTATCATATCCCTTTCACTTGTTCCAATAACTACATCTACACCCTCAATGGTCTCAACTTCCTCAGGAGATACCTGAGAATAACAACCAACTACAGCAACTACAGAGTCTGGGTTCAGCTTCTTGGATTTTCTAATGAACTGTCTGGATTTTCTATCTGATAGATTAGTTACTGTACATGTATTTATGACATAAACATCTGCAGCTGAGTCTTCATCAACTACTTCAAATCCATTTTTACTGAATAGCTCCTCCATTGCCTCTGTTTCATACTGATTGACCTTACAGCCAAGTGTATGAAATGCTACCTTTTTCATCGAATCACTCCTAGATCTCCTAACTCATATAGCAAAATACTCGCTACTACCATACCCGCCGTTTCTGTCCTCAATATTCTTCTTCCCAATGTTACGGAGCATGCACCAATATTTTTTAAAAGCTGTATCTCATCCAAATCAAATCCTCCCTCGGGTCCGATCACGATACATACCTCGTCTATACCACGCACAGCTTCAACATATGCCCTTAGTGTATTTTCTTCCTCCAGTTCATATGGGACCAGAACATTTTTGCCTTCAAGGAATCTGAGCATTTCTTTAAAGCTGATAATCTTGCCCAGCTTAGGAATATTATCTCTTCTAGATTGCTTTGCCGCTTCTTCAATAATGGATCGCCATCTGTCAAGCTTCTTAGCCTCTTTTGTTACATCCTTAATTTTTACTACACTCCGTTCTGTAGCCACTGGATAGAACTCACTAACTCCGACCTCAGTACATTTTTGAAGTATGGTCTCCATCTTTACGGATTTGGGGAGACCCTGAAATAGTGATATTTTTATTGGAGGCTCGTTGAGTTTTTCCATTTTACTCATTATCCTTGCCAATACTCTCTCCCTTGAGACTTCCTCAAGGAGGCATTTAAGAACGTTGTTTTCTGTAACTATCTCTACCTGGTCACCTGATTTAAGCCTGATCACATCTCTAATATGTTTAGCATCCTGCCCATGGATAGCTACTATTTCATCATCAATTTGCTCTTCAGTAACGAAAAATCTATGCATTTTGATCACCTCTTTGCAACAACTGCACACCAGCCGTTAAGGATCTTAATGTCAAGGATCGAGTACTGAGACTGCAAAAGAGCCTCTTCAACCAAATTCAGCTTATCAGTGATTATTCCTGATGCTATTATCATACCATCATCAGTAAGAAACTTTCCTAGCTGTGGAATCAATCCTGCAACAACCTCTGCAATTATGTTAGCCACAATGATATCTGCCTTTTCATCGACCATATCTAATAGATTGCCCTGAATCGCCTCTGTATTACCCTCCACATCATTTATCTCAAAGTTTTCCTTACTGACCTTAACACACATAGGATCAAGGTCGATTCCAAGAACTCTTTCTGCACCAAGCTTTGCTGAGACAACAGACAAAATTCCGCTGCCACAGCCAACATCAAATACTGTCATCCCTGGCTTGACATACTTCTCCAATGCCTCCGTACACATGGCAGTAGTCTCGTGGGATCCGGTTCCAAACGCCATTCCAGGGTCCAACTGGATCACGATATCTCCTGTTTCAGGCTCAAATATCTCCCAGCTCGGTTTTATGACTATGCTATTGCCAATTCTTGTAGTTTTGTAATGGCTTTTCCAGTTCTCTGACCAATCGCTTTCGTCTATCTCAGAAAGTATTATTTCACCAAGACCCTCTCGTTCTACGAGTGATTTGATCCTCTCAGTAATTTTCTCAATATCTTCTTCCTCAGAATAGTAAGCCTTGAGTATTATTCCATCCCCGTCGATTTGAATAAGGTCAGGATCTATAAAATCCCAGTCTTCCTCCCTCTTGGAAAGAGCTTCAATATCCCTGGGATCTTCAATCGATAGTCCATTAGCGCCATTTTCATAGAGGATATGACTTATTATATCCTCATATTCAGATTTAGTTTTTATTTTGACCTCTATCCAGTTCAAAAGATCACATCCTTTTATTTTCTCAGACAATTATATAATATTGAGTCTGATTTTACTACAAAAGAAAACCCTATCCATTCCAATCTGGAGGATAAGGTATTTATCTACTGAAATACGTCCTTCACCTTCTCAAAAAACTTTTTCTTTGGAGGAGACTTGTAATGTTCCCCCATCTCTTTGGAAAATTGCAGAAGAATCTCTTTTTGTTTATCTGTAAGCTCCTGAGGAATCGAAACATCAACTGTCAGATAAAGATCTCCCCTACCAATACCTCTTACATTTGGGATCCCTTGATTTTTGAGTCTAAAGGTAGTACCTGATTGTGTACCCTCTGGTATAGTATAATCCTGATATCCATCCAGAATTGGCACCTTTAGTTCAGTTCCTAGAACTGCCTGGGTATATGTTATTGGCATAGTAACGAATATGTTGTTGCCTTCTCTCTTAAATACCGGATCTTCTTTAACAGTTACATAAATGTAAAGATCCCCTGGGGGTCCTCCCTTTTCTCCGTGGTGTCCTTCACCTCGGATGGAAATAATCGAGTCACTGTCAACACCTGCAGGGATTTTTACGTTTATTCTCCTTGTTTTTATCTCCTTACCGCTGCCATTGCATGTCTCACAGGGTTCATCGATCAAATGACCTGTGCCTCCGCATTGGTCACATGCACCAACCTGCATAAATTGTCCAAAGGGTGTTCTTTGTGCATATCTTACTTCACCTGAGCCATGACATTTACTACAGGTTTTTTTGTCAGTTCCAGGTTTTGCACCAGAACCTTCACATGTAGAGCAGGTTTCATACCTTCTGGTTTGAACCTCTTTATCGACTCCAAATGCGGCCTCTTTAAATTCGATCACTACGCTTTGCTTTACGTCCCCACCTCTAACGGGTCCGTTTCTTCTTGACGAAGCGCCTCTTGAAAATCCCCCGCCAAATATATCAAAAATGTCGTCGAATATATCACCAAAGCCTCCATATCCAGGACCTCCTGACGCTTGTGGATCGACACCTGCATGACCGAACCTGTCATATCTTGACCGTTTTTCCTCGTCGCTTAGAACCTCATAGGCTGAGCTTATTTCCTTAAAATTATGCTCAGCTTCTGGATCGTTTGGATTAAGATCGGGGTGATACTTCTTGGCCAATTTCCTAT
>CAZHLQ010000021.1:0-2589 GCA_964533235.1 uncultured Gudongella sp.
ATGATTCTGTGCTGGTCCATTTTATCCTCCTTTAAAATCAAAAGCCCAGACGGGTAGGTAAAAGCGAAACCTACCCGCCTGGGCTTTTGTCCCTTCGGTGTAATACAACTAATTGTATCTGTGCCGCTTGGACCAGCGGAGATCATCTCCCGGAACCCTAGGCACACTTTCGCTCATAGACAAATGATTTACGGTCATTTAGTAGAGACGTCCCCTCCGTATTAGGAGACTTATATGAGCATTTCTCTATTCGTTTAACATCAACTGCTCCAGCTTAAGAGGCTCGATGTACTCTGAGCCTTTGAAAGCTCTCATGTTTCCTCCGGAGATCTCATCTATTAGAGCGATGTGTTTGTCTTCTCCGACTCTTCCAAACTCAAATTTTATATCGTAAAGCTCAAGATCCTTCTTCGCCAGCTCTTCCTTTACAACTGCGCCGATCTTCTTAGTCAGTTCGGTAAGAGTTTTATATTCCTCCAATGTCATTATACCAAGCATTGCGAGACCGTCGTCAGTTATCAAAGGATCATTTCTATCGTCATCCTTTAAAGTAACTTCCACGTATGCATCCAGCTCCTGACCCTCAGTTACATATTTTCCGTATCTTTTTAGGAAGCTTCCTACAGCCCTGTATCTGCAGATGACCTCAACTCCCTCTCCAAATAGAGTTGCTGGCAGTACTGTCATAGTGTTGTTTTCAATGTCAGCTGATACAAAGTGGGTTGGGATCCCCTTCTCGTTTATCTTCTCAAAGAAGAATGTAGTCAGTCTCAATCCGGCTTTTCCTGCTCCCTCAATACTAAGTCCCACTGTGTTTGCTCCAGGGTCAAAAACCCCGTTCTCTCCTGTAACATCATCCTTGAATTTGAGAAGATAGTTACCGTCTTCAAGCTTGTAGACGTTTTTTGTTTTGCCGGTGTAGACTAGTTCCATGATTTCCTCCCTCTACATTAACACAAATTTAAGAACGAACAATACTGCCAGAAGCCACATTACCTTTGATATTTCCTTGGTTCTTCCTGTTAGTGCCTTAAGTATTACATAAGATACCATACCAAATACTATACCGTCAGCTATGCTGTATGCAAATGGCATCATTACTATAGTCAAGAATGCTGGGATAGCATCTGTGAAATCTTCGAAGTTGATTTTCTTGATCGGGCTCATCATAAATAATCCTACTATTACAAGTGCTGGTCCCGTAGCTGCAGCTGGGATCATTGTGAAAAGTGGTGCAAAGAACAATGCAAGTGCGAACATCCCTGCCGTAGAAAGTGAGGTCAGTCCTGTTCTTCCTCCTCCTGCAACTCCAGCAGCACTTTCGACATATGTCGTTACAGTACTTGTTCCAAGGCAAGCTCCAGCAACTGTTCCAATTGCATCAGCCATTAGTGCTTTCCCAACTCTGGGAAGCTTTCCTTCCTTGTCAAGGAATCCTGCCTTTGAGGATACTCCTGCCAATGTACCTACTGTGTCAAATATATCCACGAACAGGAAGGTAAATACTACTACTACCATCTCCATCGATAAAATTTCTTCCATACCTACAAACTTAAATGCTACAGGTGCTAACGATGGTGGAAGGCTAAGTATACTGAAGCCCTCTGGTATCATGGTCACTCCCAATGGAATACCAATGATAGTGGATGCAATTATTCCAATCAGTATAGCTCCGCTTATGTTCTTAGCAAGTAAGTAGCCTGTGATCAAAAGTCCAGCAAGTGCAACTGCTACAGATCCTGATGTAAGATCCCCAAGAGCAAGTACTGTTCCATTTCCAGGAACTACAATGCCAGCTCCACTTAAACCGATTATCGCGATGAAAAGACCTATACCAACTGATACTGCATGCTTAAGATTTGTTGGGATAGAGTCGAATATAGCTTCACGAGCTTTGATGAATGATAAAAGAATAAATATGATGCCTTCAATAAGTACTGCTGTAAGTGCAAACTGCCAGCTTTTGCCCATAGGTCCCAGAACTACTGTAAATGCAAAGAATGCATTCAAGCCCATGCCAGGAGCAAGTGCAAATGGATACTTGGCATAAAGAGCCATGATTAAAGTTGCTATCATTGAAGAAACAACTGTTGCAGTAAATACTCCACCTGCGTCCATCCCTGTTGCCGACAGCATTCCTGGGTTTACCGCCAGAATATATGCCATTGTCATGAATGTTGTGATACCTGCAAGAACTTCGGTCTTTACTGTTGTGTTGTGCTCCTTCAGCTTAAAGAAATTCTCCACTGATTGATCCTCCTCCAAATTTTTTTTGGAAAAAAATATAGCCCAGGTGGGTAGGTCTAGCGAAACCTACCCGCCTGGGCTTTTATCCCTCCGGTGTAGTGCATGGAGCACCTGTACCGCTCGGACCTGCTGGGAATTACCCACGGAACCCTAGGTACACTTTCGCTCATAGCGACATGATTTTCGGTCAAGTCCTAGATACATCCCAACCATATTTTGGGAACTATATGAGCCATATAATCTTCACATAATGAGTGTAGCAATATTGACCTGATATGTCAACTTGATTTTGAATTAAACATAGTTCTTTAACAAATCTTTTATTTCTGACGTTTTCAGTAC
>CAZHLQ010000022.1:0-1684 GCA_964533235.1 uncultured Gudongella sp.
GGTGTTCAAAAACAGATTGCTTATGTGTATGGAACATGGATCATCGTTGATCTATTAATGAAAAAGGCGGATACGATTGCACTACTTACAATATCATTTACCTTTGTATCCATATTTTTCCTTAATAAACTTGGACAATGGATGGACAGATACGGGATCAAAATTATGATGTATTTTGACGCTCTTACCTTTATTATCGTATACCTGATATATGGTGTAATGGTTTGGGGAATAGAGACAGCATATCTTTCAAGCCAGGGCTGGGCTGTCTGGACGATATACCTGCTATACATAGCGGATAGGCTGTCCATGCAGATAGGAATGGTAAATTCAGTTTACTTAAGGTCTATAGCTGTCAATAAGGATGAAATTACTCCAACTCTTTCAATGGGTGTAAGTCTAGACCATATAGTATCAATAATAGCTGCTATGATAGGAGGATATATCTGGACTAAATGGGGAAGTCATTGGGTATTTTTTCTTGCCGCATTATTCTCAGTTGGAAATCTTTATATAGCCTCAAAAGTACACCCTGAGGAAGAAGCTGCAGCTGCTGAGCTACTAAGAACCAAGATTTGAATTGATATTTTTTCTCCAATATACATAAAATCATTGTTTCAACACGATCCAAGGGGTATATAAGCACTATAGGATAGTGTTGGAGTAAGCCAATCACTGCATACCGACCAATGGAAGACGGCTCACCTCCAAAAAGCATTTTGGGAAGGAGTGGTGACATGTCAGAATTGAATAAGAAATACGAAATCGTGTTCAAGGACAAAAAGCAGGAGACATCAGATATTTTTTCGTTTGTATTCACAAAACCAGAACATTTTAACTGGGTCCCAGGGCAGCATGCTATTTTCAGGTTCCATGACTACGATTTTAATTCAGACAAAGGCTACAGAGTTTTTAGCTTAACCTCAGTTCCAGAGGATGATATTGTGATGTTTACTTCCTGTACCAATGACAGACCAGGCTCAGAATTCAAGGAACATCTTTTGAAGCTTAGGGAAGGAGACATTATGACGGTTGAAGATCCTCAAGGACGGTTTATTGTAAATGAATTTGACAAACCTATATGTATTCTCGCTAGAGGAATAGGGATAACACCTGTACGTGCGATACTTAGAAAATTGGATATTCTGGATGAAAACCCTTCAAGGATGAAGGTCTACTATCTTGATGAGGGAGCAGAATATGCCTTTGAGGAAAGCTTAAGGCATATAGACAATAAGATCCCCGGTCTTGAAGTAGAGTTTCTAAAGGATCTTGATACCCTAAGAGACAGAGCCGAGGCTTTTGCCAGAATAATTGGCAATGAAGCCACCTATTACACTTCCGGTACAGCAGGGATAAATGGAATGCTGATTGAAACACTTTTGGCTCTTGATATAGATAAAACCAATATAAAGGCAGATAATTTTATTGGATATTAGTTTTATTAGTGATTCATTTTTAGTGATATGGGTAATTTGTTTTTGAGAAAAACTTGTAATAATACCAAAATAAAGGTATTATTTAAGTGGAACTATATTACATTAAAGGAGTGATTTTATGAATTTCGAGGGTAAGCAAATTTTGTCAACATTCGTCAAAATGGAGGAAGAGGTTACAAAATACTACGCAGAGCTTGCGGAGAATGCACCAGATGAGAAATCAAAAGCACTGTTTGTACGTATGT
>CAZHLQ010000023.1:0-2867 GCA_964533235.1 uncultured Gudongella sp.
GGCTTGTTCTCTGCCCTGGCAATAGCGATCCACAACTTCCCGGAAGGACTTGCAACCTTTATAAGCGCATTGCAGGATCCTTCCCTGGGTATATCTATTGCAGTGGCGATAGCTATCAACAATATTCCTGAGGGCATTGCAGTATCTGTTCCAATATACTTTGCGACAGGAAGCAAGAAGAAGGCCTTTAAGTATTCTTTCTTGTCAGGCTTATCAGAGCCTCTTGGAGCAACAGTAGGCTATTTCCTCTTAATGAATTTCTTTAGTGAATCAATGTTTGGATATATTTTTGCATCTGTAGCTGGGATCATGGTTTATATCTCACTTGATGAGTTGTTGCCTACTGCCGAGAAATATGGACAGCATCATATAGCCATCTGGGGTATGATAGCAGGTATGGCATTGATGGCAACAAGTCTAATAATTTTGTAACTGTAAACTGTTCCCAATTACTGGTCAACTTGGTATAATGATTACAATCTAAATTTGATTGAGGTGTAATATGCCATCTATAGAAACAGACAGGCTAAAGCTTAGAAGATTCAAGCTAAGTGACATAGGTGATTTCTATGAGTATTCCAGCAATCCCTTAGTAGGGCCCAATGCGGGCTGGGATTATCATAGAGACCGTGAGGAGGCACTGCTTTTATTAAAAAACTTCTCTAACAACTCTGAGGTTTGGGCTTTGGAGCACAAAGCAGATTCAAAGGTGATTGGCTCTATAGGGATACATAAGGATCGCAAGCGAGACAACAAAAGTGCAAAAATGCTTGGCTATGTCCTGAATCCGGATTATTGGGGAAAAGGATTGTGTACTGAAGCGACTCTTGCACTGGTGAAGTATGCCTTCGAAGGGATGAAGGTCACTTTAATCTCGGTATATCATTATCCAGATAACGAAAGATCCAGGAGGGTGATAGAAAAATGCGGCTTTACCTATGAGGGATTGCTAAGGAGTGCAACTGTTACATACGATGGCAGGATATGCGACGACCTATGCTACTCTATGACCAGGGATGAGTATTTGAGAATTTTTAGAAGGGAATAGGAATATACGAATATTAAGTTCAGGGAAAGCCATAAAAGGCTGCTCCTGGGCTTTTATTTTTTATAAGGGTCAAGTAATCAATTTGTAACCTTATTAATGAGCAGTTTTATGTTTTTGAATACCCATAAATGGTATAATAATCGTATATACCGAAGGAGGATAATATGGATAAGATAAATCAGCTTATAACCTACATCAAAAGACTAAACTCCAAGGAGGACGGAAGGAGTCTGTATCTGGAGTACAAGGAGGATATTGATACTGTAACTCCTCAGGATGCATTCGAAATATTTCATGGACTCATTCAGGATGGCTTTAAAGAGAATGAAATATTAGTATTCCTGGATAAGATAATCAATGTATTTTATGAAAGCCTTTCTAATTATAGATACCAAAGACCGAAGAACGACAACTTCCTCCTCGACCTGATTCTTGAAAACGAGGAAATGAAGAAAAAAATAGAAGGAATAAAGGTTGTAATAAGGGAGCCTGTATCATCCATAAGGAGACAAAAGCTGCTTCCACTGGTAGAAGAGCTTAAGGAATTCTATCCCCATTACACTAAAAAAGAGAACATTCTTTTCCCATATCTTGAAAAGAAGATGGAGAAATTCGAAGGCCTCACAATAATGTGGGCTCTTCACGACGAGGTAAAAAGAGAGATCGAATACGCTATAAAGTTGATAAAGGATCCATCCAGCGATGACCACTCGATCAACGTAGCAATTGCTGAAATGTTTTTTGGAGTATTAGGCCTTGTAAGAAAAGAGGAACTTATTCTGTTTCCTTCAGCCAGTGAGGTATTGGAGGAGAACGAGTGGTACGATATGCACAAGCAAAGTCACGAATACGAGTTCCCGTATATACAGAAAACATGGGATCCGGAGCTCATAAAGGAGTCCATTGCAGTTGACGGCATATCAGGAACCTTTAAGACTGAAACAGGTGAACTGACTATGGAGCAGCTGGCATTGGTATTCAGCTATCTGCCTGTGGATATGACCTTTGTAGATGAAAACAATAAAGTAAGGTTCTTCACAAGACCAAAGGACAGGATATTCCCAAGATCCCCTGCCATAATAGGACGTGATGTCAAGAATTGTCATCCACCCGACAGCGTCCATATAGTTGAGGAGATAGTCAGCTCATTTAAAAGAGGAGAAAGGGACACAGCGACTTTCTGGATCAATATAAAAGGTAAAAAGATACTGATTCAGTACTTTGCCCTAAGAGACGATTCCGGAAGCTACAAGGGAGTAATTGAGGTAAGTCAGGATATAACGGAGATTTCGCAGCTGCAGGGCGAGAGAAGGCTGCTTCAGTGGGATTAAGAAGAATACTGACAGTGTAGCGAGCAGAAGCATTGGGAGGTGCAATAGCATTGAAGAAAATGAAATTAGTCGCATTACTATCGGTTATAGCAATAGCATCATTGATAACATCAACTAAAGCATACGCTGCTGAGCCGATAAGGCTTGTGGTAAATGGCAGAGATATTACCCATATGTCAGCACCAATACTCGACAACAACAGGACCCTCGTTCCCGTTCGATTTGTCGCAGAGGAACTGGGCGGCAAGGTAGGCTGGGATAACACTAACAGAGCCGTCTCAATCGAAAAAGACGGGAAGAAGATCGTACTCATAGTTGGAAGCAGGCTTATACAGCTTGATAACGGCGCAAGAGCAATGGTCTCAGACGTAGCACCAAAGATAATAAATGACAGGACCTACGTTCCCTTGAGAGTAATAAGCAACGCTCTGAATATCGGGATCGACTGGAAGAATGAAATTAGGACGGTATATGTTGATTCCTCAAAG
>CAZHLQ010000024.1:0-8621 GCA_964533235.1 uncultured Gudongella sp.
AAAAGGTTCTTTTTGTAAAGCGTATAAAGCATTCTTAGGTTGTCCATCTTTTGGTATATGACTTTCTGAAGCTCTGAAGCCAGTTGGAGGTTTTCTCTTTCGATCGACTCCTTGATACGTGTAAACAGGCTGGTTTTATTGAGGCTGTCCTTCATTAGCTCTGTTCTAAGATCTCTTATGGCAAGCCAATTGGATATGTCCAGATCAGATGCATTGGCTGGATCGTGGAGAGCCTTGAAGCCTCTTATTTCTCTCATCATATCAGGTATGATCCTATGCTCGATCTCAGTGATCCACTTGTTTACAGCCGCTGCCTTAAAGCTTTCTATGGTGGCTTCTCTAAATACGCCGCCTTTTTGAAGTACCGCTAGCTTATCAGGATGATCCTCGAAGGCCTTTATGTTCTCATATACTGTGGAAGGCACCTTCCCGAAAAACCTTTCTCTCTCATCGTCTGTATAGTCGTCAAATACATTGTTCTCGCTTCTGTAGGACCTTCCTTTTTCAAGGTAGCTCCCCTCCTCCTCAGGAGACTTAGAAAGCTCCGATAACAGGCTCTCCTCGCTTCTGCCGTTCTCACAAGTATGGCTTATACCATCCTCCATAGCCATCAACATAGTTGCCATACAAAGGAAGGTATTAGTATGTGGGTTGGGAGATCTAAGCTCAAATCTTGTCGCCAGCGGGTTGTTTGAGTCTCTGATAAGACCGATCAGTATAGTTCTGTTCCTCGATGGTATTTCGACTGTCCTTCCTAGAGACGTAACTATGCATATTGGAGCCTCGAATCCCTTCTTCAGTCTCTTGAATGCTTCATTGGAGGAGGTGATAAAAGGGTTCATTATCTCATAATTTTTAAGTATCCCCATCATTGAACCATAGCCTATGGGGCTCATAAATTGATCCTTTTTCATCGGATGGAAAAGGTTGATCCTTCTTCCGTCTACAAGCTCGGCTGCAACGCCGATATGTGTGTGCTCACCACTTCCTGCAACTCCTGGGATAGGTTTGGCAAGGAAGGTAACGTCCATTCCGTTCCTTCTGAAGGACTCCTTGACGATCATTTTTACAATAAGCTCATTATCACCTGCCTGCAATGCATTGGAGTACCTCCAATCGATCTCAAGCTGCTCCATTATACCTGAAAATGAACCGTCATGCTGAAGTCTGGCTTTAACACCGCCGACCTCCTTGTGCCCCATCTCAGGTTCGATACCATATTTGCTCATTAGCTCCAGACTGCTCTCCAAAGCAGTCCTGACGCTTCCTCTGGTCTTTGCCCAGTATTGCTCATTAAGCTCCTGAGACGTTGACAGCTCCTCTATGTCCCGTGGATCATTAGGGGATCTGACCCAGAATTCAAGCTCTGTGGCAGCTGTGACGTGAACCCTCTTCAGCTCTCCAGGCTCTATTCCATGAGCCCTTGCAAATCCATCATTTCTCTTTAGCATACCCTCGACTTCTCCCTCAAAAAAGGTCAATGCGTTCTTCAATATATGCCTTGAGTCAACAGGTATACCGTCATGGAGAAGGAAACACGGGATTTTGAGCATCCCCAGAGGCAGTCCTGACTCCATGTGGATATGGTCATAGTTGTAGTCTACGAACCAGTTGACCTCAAGATCAGCCTTCATATCGATTTTGGCATTATCCAGACTTGCTATCTTAGGAAGGTAAACGGAAGATCCATCTGTCTGCACAGCTATTCCCTCAAGAAACAAATCAAGATCATCAAGAAAAACCTTTACAGGTATTTTTGCCTCAGTCTCGTGTCCAATCAAATCCACGCCACCAAGGGAGACGAACCTGATCTGAGGATTGTTGTAGAGTATCTCCCTTAGATCCTTTTCATTGTGATTCTGCTTTGGAATCACGTAGCACATTTCTTTCATATCCTATCAACTCCCTTAGTATATTTTAACACTCTACTATATTAAACCTCCAAGGAAAACATGTCAAGAATTTTTTCCCAACAAAAAAGAGCCCTCAGGCTCTTTTTTAGATATCGATTTTTATGGTCTGATTATTGAGAGTGTCAACATAAAGCATTGAGTTTCTAAGGATCTCACCCTTGCCTAGTAGAAGCTTTATACATTCAGCGACCTGTAGAGATGCAACCAGTGCCGGAATGAACGGAGGATTACCAAGGTGCTTTTCAACACCAGTCATCTCCTCCTTTGGATATAGTCTTGACAGCGTCCTGTCACCAGGCATTACAACGCTAACCTGTCCGTACCAGCCTCCTATAGCTCCATGGATCAAGGGTATTTGTAGCTCCTCACATAGCCTCTGAAGTAAAAGCCTGGTAGGTATATTGTCAGTTCCATCCATCACTACATCTGCATCCTGCAGCAACTGAAGTCCATTTTGATCATCTATCCTTATTTGATGGGATATCACTTCGACCTCTGAATTTATATCCACAAGCTCCTGTTTTATGCATACAGCCTTACTCAGACCTAGTCTTGATTCAGTTGAAAACCGCTGCCTGTTGAGATTACTCTCTTCAAAGACGTCACCATCTATGACAATGATCCTTCCGATTCCCAGTCTGGTAAGCTGTTCCGCCAGATGCCCTCCAAGACCACCTGCACCTATTATTGCTGCTGTTTTTGAGCTGAGTAGAGTCTGTTCATCCTTAGAGATCAAAGAATAGTTCCTAAGATACCTGTTTGGATGCTTCACTCCGATCACTCTTCCTTTCCATATAGATCAGCTATTAAAACCTCTAGTCCTCCGATCTCTTCTAAGAATTCCCTTGATGGTTTCCCTGACTCTGGGTCCCAGTCAAGCTCATTAAAGAAGTTTTGTCCTAGTAGTATGTTGTCAATTTCAACATCCTTGAGTGGTCCTTCTGTTAAAGGCGGCTTTCCAACTGCTCTCTGGGTTATGAACATGTCCTTTGGAGTTATTCCCTCCCTAAGGTTAAAGGCGTGCCTCATGGCATATATCCTAAGACCTGCCACTCTGCTCCTTTCACCCTTGAATTCCATCCCTGTGATTGCCTCAACATAGTCGTCAACCATTCCTCCCGGAGGAGTCCCAAATCTACTGAAAAGGCAGAAGCCCGCGGAATTAAGGATCTCTCTTGCCGCAGTAAGGTCGACATCCTGATCGCCGGTTCCCTCATAAATATACTTTGGTCTGGTTTCCTTTCCACCCATTTGTATTGAGCCTACTCCACCCTTCACGTGCCTTCCGGGGGTTGGATCGTATTGGTATGTCCTGGCCAACCCTGGTGCAAACCTTGGGTCGTGCATTGGAAGCTCGATCCCTGAGGCGGTCTGGAGGTACTCCTCTCCTTTGCCAAAGTGTTTTGAAGCATAAAGCGATCCATTGGCTAGTATGGCTCCAACGCCTTCACCGTCAGCTATTTTTTGAGTGATGGCTACAATTGCCTCCCCATCTCCCCATTTAAGGTCGATCCCATCAAGCTCTTCTCTTGATAACAATCCCTCGTTGTAGCACTCCATAGCCCATGCTATGGTCATGCCAGTTGAGATCGTATCTATTCCGTACCTGTTACATACCTCATTTACCTTTATCAGGGCGTCCATATCACCACATAGAAGAGTCGAGCCAAATGCCGAGGCCGTCTCGTACTCTGGCCTTTCTGTGGGTCCTACCGGCCAGCGGCCTTCATTTACCTCGTATTCAGCACCACAGCCTAAGGGACAGTTTGCACAGGCATATTTTTTTGTCTTGTATTTGTCCATTACCTTGGCTGATAGTGCTACTGCATTCTCTTCGCCATAATCCCTTATACCTACGCCACCCCAATTCTTTACAGGACTGTCTCCGCTCAATGCCGCAGCTGCAGTTCCAAGTCCCGTCCCATGATCTCCGAATCCTTTGGCAGCAGGCATACTCTTCATTGTCTTTATGACATCGCGGGTGATCGCCTGAAGTCTATCCATATCAGCTACAGGTACGGTACCCGTTCCTCGAACGAGGATCGCCTTAAGCTTCTTAGAACCCATGACGGCTCCTCCACCGCCTCTTCCGGGTGCTCGGTGCCCGTCGTTTATCGGACATGCCAATAGTGACTTTCTTTCTCCTGATGGTCCTATTGCAACTATCTTAGCCTTTGGATCCTCATGATCCTCCTTGAGCCTTTCCCAAACTTCCTTTGTGTCCATCCCCCAAAGGTGTTCTGCATCTCTTATTTCAACCTCGCCGTCATTTATCCATATGTATACCGGCTTTTCTGATACTCCTGATATAAAAACAGCATCAAAGCCTGCCTTCTTAAGCTCAGGTCCAAAAAAACCTCCGGAATTTGAGTCATTCCATCCTCCTGTAACTGGCGATTTGTGTACCATTGTGAATCTGCCCCCAAACATAGCTCCTGTGGCATTGCTAAGACCAGTTACAAATCCCAGGATATTGTCAGGACCTAGAGGATCAGCACCTTCTGGCATCCTGTCGTACAATATTTTTGCTCCGAAGCCATAGCCTCCTATGTAATCCTCAACCATTTTTTGTGACAGGTCTTCAATGACGATATCCCCTGAAGAGAGGTCGATAAATAAAAGTTTTCCATTATAGCCGTACATAAGATCCCTCCTTTCTTCCATTATAACGTTATTCTGTATATGCTTCAATGGAAAGAGAGAAAAGCCCGGACGAACAAAGTTCGTCCAGGCCTTATCTACCTTAGTAAAAGCCATGCTCCAACTGCAAGACACAGTACCCCAAAGACGTAGAAAAATATTACTGTACCGCTATCTCCTAATATCTTCCTGAACATTCTTATCTTTGCCATGTTCCAGATACTCTCTGGCTTTTTTGCAGCTATAAATACCACAGCTCCTGCGTATAGTACCAGAAACACTCCAAGAAGTGCCATTAAATCCATATATATACCTCCCTTCAGCTTTTAATTCCATATTTTACAACGTCTATGAAGCTGTCGACAAGCTTCAACATATCCTCGTTGTAGGTTTTTGAGCCCCTGCTGCTCATGTAATAATCAGAAACCGATATATTAAGCGACGTGAGCAGGAATGCTACTAGAGAGAGATCGAGACCGGATCTTATTTCACCTCTTTCTTCAGCCATTTTTAGCAAATGGTGAAATACTTGGTCCGACTTTACCTTGTTCTCTTTGATTATTTCCTTATACAAATCGTGATTTGGATCGCTTAATAGCTTATTGGAGATCTCTAGTAGCTCAGGGTTGGATGCAGCAAAACTAAGTCCTGAAACATACATCTCCCTAAGAAGAGAGAATATGTCCAACCCAGTTGGATTCATCATAGTAGGGGTCATATACTCCAGCTTCTTCTGGATTATAATATTCATTATATGCTTATACAGGTCCTTTTTGTCCTCAAAGTATTGATAAAAACTGCCCTTTGCTATCCCTGCAGCATCAACTATCCTGTTTATGCTTGAGGCGTCAAAATAGTATTCCCGGAACTCCTTTATTGCTGAGGCTTCTATCCTTTCCCGCTTATCAGGTGAAAGGTTGAAAAATGTCTCTTTTGGCATCTGAACACCCCCTATTCATTATGACCGTTAGGTCATATGACTCTTTGGTCATATTATACCCAGTGTTGGAGTATTTAGCCAAGAAAAACGATAAGCGGTAGGGGCGGTCTTTGACCGCCAGTTAAGAGCCAAGAGCTATGAGTTAAGAAGAAAATTCACAATGCACAATTTAAGACCACAATAAAAAGATCCTTCACTGTCGTTCAGGATGACATTCAAAACGGTCATTCTGAGCTTTAGCGAAGAATCTTGCTCTTGTATTCTACTTATTAATATTATCAATTGTACATTGTAATCTGTGAATTACGAAGTGTGGATTATATTTAATCAAGAGCCTTCATTGAATCTACCATTTTGATGCCTCTAAGCTTCCTGGTCATTACCAGATTTACCAAAAGTGAGAATACTATTGTTATTACTGCGGCTGCAGCATAGCTTTGCCAGAATATCTCACGGCCAAACATCATATCGGGATCCTCGATTACAGTGATTATAAACATATGGAGAAGCTTCCCGAGGATCAGCCCGACCATAATCCCTATCAAAGTCAATATCCCTATCTCCCTGAAGATATACATATTGACCTCCTCATTATGGAAGCCCAATACCTTAAGGGTTGCCAGTTCCTTCTTACGTTCGTTGATATTTATGTTTGTAAGGTTATAGAGAACTATGAATGCAAGCATCCCTGAGGCTGCTATTATAACAACAACAATATACTCAATATTTCTCAGGAGCTTATCAAAGGTAGTCTTGGTTTGGGAGATAAACCGGGTGTTCAGTACTCCTTCGGTTGAAAGCAGCTTTTCTGCCAACATGTCCTTATCTTTTTCAGTTTCTGCGGTCGTTTTTGCCAGGATCAGGTTGTCCTTTTCAAGCCTTCCAAAAATATCTTCATAGACAGCTCGGTCCAGGTATAGGTAATTTCCAAGGTAATTTTCGGTGATCCCTGTAATTACTACCTCTCCCTTCTCGTCATCGCTGTTTTCATAGACTAAGGTATCTCCTATTTTTATTCCACGCTGTTCGGAAAGCTTTTCAGTTATTACTGCAGATCCTTTTTCAAAGGCTACTGGCAAACCTGATATTCTTTCCCGGAATCCAATAAAATTATTTAGTCGAACCGGATCCCCTGGAGCGATAAGTGTTACATCTGTGCTTTCGCCGTCTACAAAAACTAATCCCTTATCAGAAAAAACACCTATAGCTCCTGATATATAGTTCCTGTCAGCAAGAAGTGCGAGCAATTCACCTGATTGGGTCTCCTCATCGTCCAGCTGGAGCTCGAGCTCATATTTATACAACTCCGTGAATTGTGTGGTTGCTAGAACATTTATGGAGTCTCGCATTCCAAAGCCGGTGACTAGTAGCCCGGTACAGCCGGCGATGCCTATTACCGTCATGAAGAAATGCTTTTTATACCTGAATAGATTTCTGGCAGTCGCCTTATGATTAAAGCTCATTCTTGACCAAAGGAAATCTAATCTTTCAAGAAGGATCCTCTTCCCTGCCTTAGGTGCTCTTGGAAGCATAAGTGTTGCTGGTTTCTCTTTCAATGCCTCGTTTACTGCATATACTGTCGCACCCATTGTACTTATTATAGCAAGACCTGAGGATACGGAGGCTATGGTGAAGTTGTAGTCCGAGATTAACTCCGGCAAATGGAACATCACTCCGTAAGCGTTATATATCACAGTGGGTAAAAGCTTAAATCCAACAGCTAAGCCGGCAGAACTGCCCAATACGCTTGCAAGACCGCAGTATACAAGATATTTGATCATTATCAAGCCCTTGCTGTATCCAAGTGCCTTCAATGTTCCGATCTGAGTCCTTTCCTCTTCCACCATTCTGGTCATGGTTGTCAATGCCACCAATGCAGCTACGAGGTAGAAAAATACTGGAAATACCTTTGAAATTGCAGCTACCTTCTCTGCATTCATCTGGAAGCTTACATAGCTGGTATTGGAATTTCTGTCAAGGACGTACCACTCCGGTTTCTCAAGTTCCCTTAGCTCCTTTTCTCCATCAAGAAGCTCATTGAGACCATCAGCCAGCTCTTCTTCAGCCTCCAGCTTACCTTCCTCATATTCCTTCCAGCCGTCCTGGAGTTCAATGACCCCGTCGTTATATTCCACCCAGCCATCCGCAATCTCTATCTCAGCATCCCTTATTTCCTTATTAGCTTTGGCGATTTCTTCCTCCAGGGTCTTTTCTGCATCTGCCAGTTCGACTATACCGTCATTATACTTTTTCCAGCCGTCCTGGATCTCGATGACCCCTTCGTTATACTCCTTCCAGCCATCGTCAAGCTCTTTTCTTCCGTCTTCCAGCTCTAATCGTCCTTCTTCAAGCTCTTCCCAGGCATCCGCAAGCTTTCGTCTGTTTCTTTCTATCTCCCTCTCTGCATCCTTAAGCTCCTTTTCACCCTCCTCAAGCTCCTCCCAGCCTGCCTCGATCTCTTTAAGACCAGCGTAGTACTGGTCCCAACCAGCTGTAAGCTCAGCCTCCTGAGCAGGCAGCTGCGATTCAGCTTGGGCTATCTCTTGAAGCCCTCCCTCGATTACTGAGTAGGATGGGATTTGTGAGAGTTCAGCTTCTAAGGCGGCTAACTGTCCTAAAAGTATTGGATCATCTGGGGCTTCAATAAGACCTGCCTGTATTACTCCTATAGCGGCCTCCAGCTGCTCTCTGCCAGCTCTGGCTGCAAGGAGAGCTTCTTTCTTTTCTGCAAGTTCTTTCTTGAAAAGGATTGCCGAAATCATCGGGTCGATAATCGAAGGTGTATTCAGAATCTTTTTCGCCAAGGATTCAAAATCGAAATCACCAAAATATTGAGCGACTTCGGCCCTACTGTTAGTGATTCGATCTTTAGTCTGACTATCAAACCTAAGATTAGGGAATTGGCGCATATAGATCGCCAGAAGCAAATGAGTTCGAATTTGAGCCGGAAGAACTTCGATCTTATGCTTCTTCTTAATGGATTCTCGAAGTGGCGTAATGATTTTGTCTAAGATGAAATCAACATGGGTTCCGCCATTACGGTTACACATGACGTTTGAATAAGACAGGCAGCGAAAATCTTCATCTTCCCCGGAAGTCGCAAGGATCAAGGAAAACTTTTCGGTTTC
>CAZHLQ010000025.1:0-2981 GCA_964533235.1 uncultured Gudongella sp.
CCTTTTCTCTGCTTGATATACTTGTGATTGAGTCTTTTGTGTGCCTCTCCCCATAAATTTATTATTGCTTGGTGGAATGTCATTGATCGTATATGTATAACTCAAGCTTCCACCACCTGCTAAAATGGTATGTCGTTTGGATCATAGTCAATGTCAGTGAAGCCGTCAGGTATATCTGGTTGACCAACTTCTCTCTTGTCCCCCCATTCTAGGAACTGTACCTGGCTTGCTACAACGTCAGTAATGAATACTCTCTTGCCATCCTTGTCGTCATAGCTGCCACTTTGGATCCTTCCTTGGATCCCGACGAGCTTGCCTTTAGTGAGATAGTTGGCAGCACTCTCTGCCTGTTTTCCCCATACCACAATTCTGATGAAATCAGCAGTCGGTTGATTTTTGGATTCCATCTCCATCTTTTTATCTTTACTTAGGTTCTTATCAATTGCTAGTGTAAAAGTGCTTACTGCTGTTCCTGTATGTGGAATGTATTTAAGTTCTGGATCTCGGGTTAATCTTCCTATCAATACAACTACATTAGCCATATAATCTCCCCTTTTCTTTTATCTTTCTCACATAGTGACTTATCAATGATTGGTCGCAACCTATCTCTTTAGCTAGTTGAGTTTGTGTCTTTGTCTTTAATTCACTTATAATAAAACCCTCTGTTAATCCATATTTGATTTTAGATTGTGATGCGGTTCTAGTCTTAATGCCACGTTCCTTAAGCTTATTTTCAACAGTGACATTCTTATACTCTTGCTTCATAGAAGATCCTCCTCATTCGTCCCATCTTTGTATTTTTCTAGGAAAGCCAATCCATTTACACTGTTTTTGTGTTTCTGTCTTTTTTTGTTTGCTATCTCTTCTAGCTGATCAGCAGTATAGGTACTACTTCTTGACTGTTCAGTATGAAATCTGGTGATTCTCCTGGGTATAGTTTTAGCCTTACTTATCTGCTTGGTTGAATTTAGTTTCATGCCGCCTTCAGTTCGCCAGTTCTTGAGAATCCCCTCAACATATTTCAAAGTTCTTTTATTATTCTCTACCGCAATCTTAAATGCTTCAGAAATCCATGTGGTATCATACTCCTCGATTAAATCAACAAGACGTTCTCTTACAATATCACTTAATTGACCAAATCCATTTTGCTCAAAAGCATTAACTATATACATCAACTTCTCATCTGGAGGACCACCGACTGACTCGCTTCCTCTCTCTTCTTTACTATCCTTTACTTTACTTTCCTTTACTTTACTTTGTTGATTCTTGTATACATCAATCAGATTGTTGTTGACATCAATCCAATTCTTGCCTACATTAATTGTTTTGGACACAAGGGTAGCGTCGTAATATACCTGAGATCTTCTTGAAGTTGCTCCGAAGAATCTCTCTTGTATACCTTTTGATGTTAGTATTGAGCGTTGCTCAAAAGTATCAGCATCGAAAAAGCCAACATCTATAGCTTTATTCACAATCTCCTGTACTAACGATTCTTTAACCCCAACATGGTCAGTAGTTAAAAACCGAACATCTTGATCCCACACGACGAAGTACCCCTCAAAACGATAGATACGGCTCAGCAGGCTGATGAGTACAGCAATAGATTGAGTCCCGCATGCCCTTGTGATTTTCCTAACCTTAATGTCATCCAGGAAATCAACACTCAAAGAAAAGTAATCAATACCTTGCTTTGGAGAGTTCCCCACTATATCACCCCTAGTCCTTATTTACTTGAGGGGATTTCTCCCCTCGTTATTTCCATGGTAATTCTTCTTGAGGCGGTATATATCCACTGTCCGAAGTAGGCTCCACTTTCCTATTAGATGCCTTATGTTTTGTATCTTCTATCTCATCAATATCTTTCTTTATCAACAATAGATCAGCAGCTGTCTTAATCTTTGCATCGTTCGCATTATCTGCCAGCCACTCAATGTAACTTGGAACCTCCTGGAATATCTGGCCAAGAGTCTTGTTCTTATGCTTCCCGAATCCAAGTTTCACAGTTTCAGCTTCTGCCCTGGTCATAGTCTTGAGCTCTTCAGACTCAAACTGCACCATATCCTCAAGGTCCTGAGTAAAAATATTTGATAAGCTTCCTACCGTTAGAGCAGCATCCACCTGGGCTCTTTTCTTAGCCATTTTAAGACAAGTATTCCCTAGCATGAATTTGTCCTGGTTCTCGCCTTCATACTTCCTTTCCTTACTGTTACAGTGACCAAGCCCCTCAGTTATAGGGGTATTCCCCTTCAGCAGAGTACACTTGATTGTGTAAGCAAAGAAGCCTTCCTGATAGTCCTGGATCTTTTCCATGACTTCATACTCGCTTGATAGCCCTAAGAGCATCAGAATTTTCTCAGCTCCAGGCTTGAGCAAGCTAGGTTTTTTAGATCCTTTGAAAGAAGCTCCATAATCGAGTCCTTCCTGGAGTGTTGCTTTAACTACCATTTGCCAATCGGCAATACTCTTCATGGCCCCAGTGATTTTATTAAGGCTCAGTCCCTCAATTAACATTAATGAATTCGATTCGCTATACTCGTTCATTTATAGCTACCTCCTTGTCATTTATCAAATCGTCTATAGCTGCCATTAGTGCATACTCGGTCGAGTAATATCGATTGTTCACCCCATTGATATAGTAATCTTCCCAGTTTTTATAGTTTTTATATTTAGTCAGCTGCCAACCCTTCTTCCTGATCATCTTATAACCTTTGTAAATACTCTCGCTGATTGACCTGCTTGATACTTTATCTTGTTTACTCCAAATAGTTTTCCAATCTAAGAATGGTCTCACTTGCAAACCTCCTTCCAAGTTTTGTACCTAAACAACCTCGTCCAGCTCTATCTGACCTTTTAACTGCTTAACTATCTCTACCTGTTTGTTCTCATTAAGCTCTTTTCTTATTTTCTTGTAGCAACTTGGCCCATACCCTCTTCTGGTACTAGTTTTACTCTTAAGCGGTCTACCACAACTCCTACAAACC
>CAZHLQ010000026.1:0-2373 GCA_964533235.1 uncultured Gudongella sp.
TGCGTATCAAGATTCGTAAGGTATCTGTTTCCATGGAGCATTGGCGCCCGGAGGTGAAGATTTCGAGATCTTACATAATCGCTCTTGAAGTTTCGTATTACCTGACCTATAGGAGAACCATGAGCTACAAGTTTAAGCATAGAAGACTGCCCTATTGCCTCTCTTATACCCATCGCTCGCGCATATCCGGCTTCCATAAGACTGGCCCCTACAGCAGATGCAGATATAGCAACATTGGCAATAGATCTTTTTGATTTCTGAGACAGGTTATTATTTATACTCCTTGCTACTTTATTTCCTATTCTCCCGAGAAGTCCTTCATATTTTCTCATGGCATAACCTGCACCAAGAGAAACTGCCATAGGAGTTCCTGCATAATATCGAGAGAAAGATCTTGTGGCTTCTTTATCTTCCTGAGTTACTGCTCTATGCTTCTCTATACGATACATTGCGTAGTTTGCAGGGAGAAAATGGAGTTCATCCATTGCTGCTCCCTTCATTCTGGCAAGTCGGTTTACCGTAGTTTTTGAATATCTTGCTTTTATAATCCTAGATTGGATTTCTGCTGTTTCTTTGATCTTATCCCTTATTTGCAGGCTTGACTGTTCTGTTTGTTTAAGATATATAGACGATGCTTTTGCTATATTGCCAAAATAAGATGTGGCTCCGTTTCTGTATGCATACGAGTCAAGAGATCTTACTGTTGTTTTAAAAGTAGTAGCAAATCTTCGAGACGCCCAGGGTATTGCTTTCTTCGTGAACTCACCGGCTGCGCCATAAGCGCCCATCATGGCCGCAGTTTTGATAAGAGCACCAATCATAGATTACCTGTTTCTTATATCTTTATTAAGAGCATCTCGATCGTCTTTAGAGAACCCGTCATATTCCATGTTATCCCTGCCCCAGTCAAATGAGGGTTTGACCCCTTTAACATCGTTCCGTTTACCGAGGGCAATATCGAGAGCACTCCTTGTATTTGAAATTCGTTCGAGAACACTCTGATCTATATCATCTCTGGTAACAGTACCTGCAGGTTTTGGTACTTTCATCTGTTGCCTATCTGGTTTCTCCTTACCTTTCAGTCCTGATTTATACTTGTTGTTGGAGTTAACAAGGTCTATAGGAATATTGAGTTCTATACTGTCGTTGAACCTTTCAGATACCACGATTCCGGACATCTTTTCAAGGGCCATGATAAGCTGTACTCTCTGGCTCTCTTCCATTTCAAGCGCGCGCAAATATAAGTCATAGTTGCCGGTCTGCATAAGAATAAACATATCGTAGGTCCCCGGAAGGGTCCGTGATGACTTCTCCAGACGGTTTACCAGTTCTGACATGTCCTCTGGATTACTATATATTGACGAGCTGAACATCCTGTTTACTATGCCTACAGAAGCGTCAGCTGGAAGATCAACAAGAGATACTGCCGGTACTTCTTCAGTTGAAGAGATGTTCCCATCATCGGATATGCTTTTGCTTGCCCTGGATATATACTTCGAAAATATATACCTGAGACTTGCCGGGTCATATACCCCGGATGACGGTATCCCACTCTCGCTATAATATGACCAGTCAAGATACGAGAGGGGGTAGAAGTAGACAGAATATATCGACTTTGAATTCTTGTTTATTGGTATTTCTACCTGTACCCCTATTTCTCTCATGTTATATCTCGGTAATGGTTATATTTCCCCAGGATGAAATCTCGAGTATAGACTCGAGAAGAGATGGTATCACTCCTGTTTCAACTTCTCCTCTTTCTATCTTCTCCTTGAAATCGTAAGGATAGAGTACGCAATTCTTAAGAGTGCACTCGTTTGATAGATCTGTTGCCTCAAGATCTATATCCCTGGATATCTTCATCTTGTCAGGACTTGCTTCAATAGTCTCAGTTCCTCCATATTCTGATATCTTTGCATCAACAAAGGTATTAACCAGCTTTGTTGATTCTTTGACATCCTTAAGAAGCTGAGGTCTAAGGAAGAACAAGCCGGCATAAGGTATACTTACCGCGTGTACCCTCATTCCCGGGTTCTTTGATTTTATCTCCTTGGCAAGCTTTTCTATCTCTTCCTTGGAGACACCAGTTTCAGTTACTATGTCTTCAATCAGACTATCTTTTGTTGTTAGTATGTCTGTACTCATGATCCACCTTTCCTTATAGTGTTTTATAAATTATATCATACTTTCCTTCTTATAAGTACCCATACCCTGTCTGCTGGTGAAGGGGCAGCAAGAGAATCAAAGTTTGTTTTAAGGAACGTTTCTATACTGTCCTTTGACTTTGCAATAGTACCTTCATTCACAGATCTCAGTATACCTTCAATTGTGGAATATTCGCCAATTTTAGAAGGAGCAAGATCGGCAATACTC
>CAZHLQ010000027.1:0-1549 GCA_964533235.1 uncultured Gudongella sp.
TGCCTGCTTATGCCAAAAGACCCCTAATAAATGCCAGAGGCGAGACTGCCCATGAAAAACCAACCTTCAGGAAGGCATTTATAAGTGGAAGATGCCTGATACCTGCCACTGCATTTTTTGAATGGGAAGAAATTGACGGTAAGAAATACAAAAGAAAGATAAAAGTCGATGGTGAGGATATTTTTTCCATGGCAGGTTTGGTGGATGAATTTACTGACAAGGAAGGCAATCGATTCAAGGCTTATACGATTCTTACTATAGATGCCAATCAACAAATGGCACGGATACATGACAGGATGCCAGTCATCGTCCCCAAAGGTGACGAGGACAAATGGCTTGATCCTCAACAAAATGACCTTGAAATGCTTAAAAAGATTATTGTCTCTTCACCGCTTCACCTAATTATCGAATAAAATTAAAAAAAAGTATTGCAAATGTTAAGCTACGGGAATATAATCATTAACATATTAAATTTTCCGAAGGAGGTCTTAATCTTGATAGAAAAATATCTGATCAAGAGCCAACGGGAGTTTGGTTCAGTAGCTGTGGACAAGACTTCCAAAGGTCACAGGAGTTCCTCACTATTATAGCCAAGAAACTTAAATAATAGGAGGAATAAAAATGAATAAGAAAATAGCATTAATGATGGCATTGGCAATGATGGTACTGGCACTGGCAGGATGCAGCGGTGGAAGCGGCGGCAGCACTCCGGCTGAAAAATCCAAACTCGAAGAAATAAAGGCTTCTGGCAAACTTGTACTGGGAACTGCAGCAGATTACCCACCTTATGAGTTTCATAAAGAAATAAATGGTCAGGATCAGATAGTAGGCTTCGATATTGAGATAGCAAAAGCTATTGCGGAGGAGATCGGGGTTGAGCTGGAGATCGTGGATATGAAGTTTGAGGGACTTTTACCAGCGTTGGTAACAGATGACATCGACTTTATCATAGCAGGAATGGTAGCTACAGAAGAACGTAAGGAATCTGTCGACTTTTC
This sequence comes from uncultured Gudongella sp., assembly GCA_964533235.1. Lineage (GTDB taxonomy): Bacteria > Bacillota > Clostridia > Tissierellales > Tissierellaceae > Gudongella. The sequence continues at coordinate 999 of CAZHLQ010000027.1, forward strand.
AATACCTTATTACCAAGCTCAGCAAAGATTCGTAGTTAAGGCTGCAGATGCAGATACACTTAAAACGCCAGAAGACTTTGCAGGGATGAAGATAGGTGCACAAAAGTCTACCATTCAGGAAAATATTGCCATGGAGCAATTTACATCAGCTGAGTACATCGGGCTTAGCAAGATAACGGACCTTATACTTGAGCTTAAGAATAGTAAGGTCGACGGAGTAATTTTAGTAGAGCCTGTTGCTAAAGCCTATGTGAAGCAGAACAGCGATCTTTTCCTAGCTGAGCAGGTACTCGGGCAGGAAGATGGCGTTGCAGTAGCTGTCAACAAGGGAAATGAAGAATTCCTTGCAGAGATAGACAAGATACTGCAAAAACTAGTAGACGAGGGCAAAATTGAGCAGTTCATAGCGGAAGCTACTGAGTTAGCAGAAGAATAGGATATTCCCCGGCAAAAGAGAAAGGTTTCTCTTTTGCCTTTTTAATGCATATAAGGAGGCTTTTGTTTGGATATCTTTGATATTGAATTTATACTTAAATATTACAAATATTTTG
>CAZHLQ010000028.1:0-5486 GCA_964533235.1 uncultured Gudongella sp.
TGATATCGATCTACTGCAGGGGCAAAAAGCATGACTCAAATGGCTTGTGCGAATCCTGCAAGGCTCTGGATGAATATTCCCTAAAAAGAATAGATCTATGTCCCCACACTGAAACTAAAACTTATTGCTCTGCATGTAAAACACATTGCTTTTCTCCTGCAGAAAGAGACAGGATCCGTGAAGTAATGAGATACTCCGGGCCCAGGATGCTGTTCTATCATCCAATTATGCTGATAAAGCACTTTATCCAGGGATAGAAAGTCAATTTTTATCCGTTGAGTAGCTCGCCGTTTCAATAGGCAATCCTTTTACTGCAAGCTTCTTCTCAACGTTGTCCTTTACAATCGAGTATATGAAGACAAATAAAGGTACTCCCAAAACTAGTCCAATAAATCCAAGGAACTTGCCTGCCACAAGAAGCGAGAAAAGTATCCAGAAGGCTGATATCCCAAGAGATTCACCAAGTATCTTTGGTCCAAGAAAGTTGCCGTCAAACTGCTGTATCAAGAGTATCTGAACCAGAAACCAAACTGCTTTAACAGGTGAGGCAGTCAGTATGATGAAAAATGAAGGGACTATGCCGATAAAGGGACCAAAGAATGGTATGATATTTGTTACCCCTATAATAAAGGATACAAGGACAGGATAGGGCATTTTAAAAAACACCATGAACCCATAGTTTATCAGTGCAATTATAGCTGAATCAAGTATTTTACCTCCCAGGAACCTTCCGAATATATGATCGGCACGTCTTGTAAGCTCAATGATCCTGTTGGCTCTTGTATCAGAAAACAAACCATAGGTCATCTTTCTTGAAAGAGCTTTGAAGCGTTCCTTGTCAGATAAAAGATAAATCGATACAATGACACCCAGCACTATATTCCATACGCTGGAAAGAATAACTGCAACTATTCCCCCCAATACCGGAAGAAGACCTGTAAGGAACCCCATCAAATTATTCAGGAATTCGTTCCAATAGCCTACTACAAGATCCAGGTATTCCTGTCTGATGTTTATCCCCTCAACAAACTCAACTACCAAACCAGTTATATTATCAAAATTGGCTGTAATATCATTTACAACCTTTATTATCGACGCGATTATTTGGGGAAATACAATGGATATGAAAAAGTAGAGAAAAACAGAAATTATTGAATATGTTACAACAAGGCTGATCGGCCTTCTTACCTTGAGCTTGGTGTTCTTGGGAAGTATAGGCTTTAGAACATACCTCTCTACTGCCTCCATTACAAAATTCACAAGATAAGCCATAGAAGCACCAATTACTATGGGCTGCATACTCTTCATGAAGCCGTGGATCGATTCCTTGAAGGATCCATAGTTTGAGGCAATCAAATAGAAGGCGATGCTAAGTGCAATTACCACGAAGCTGTATATAGCTATTGTAATGTACTTTACATTCCTTTCAACCTTCATATAAGGCTCCTTGCCTCCTCTGTCCAACCATAAAGTCCCCCAGTATGGATGAATAATATATTTTTATACTCCATTAAATTTCCCTTCTTAAGCTCTGAATAAAGACCATACATCGCTTTGCCTGTATAAACAGGATCGAGAATGATTCCTTCAGCCATTGAAAAATGTTTAATAAAATCTATTTCTTCCTTTTGGCTTATTGCGTACCCAAGACCTGGGTAGCCGTCGATTATTTTGATATCGTCATAGCTTATCCTGGACTCGACCCCTGTCATACCGCCAATGTCATCTAAAAGCTTCCTGGTTATCTCCTTGAACCCATCAGCTGTTCCAGCAATATTAAAACCAATTATGTCCTTTTTATTCCAGTTGATCTCGTTACCATACACAAGCCCTGAAAATGTTCCTCCTGATCCTACTGCCACGACTACCGCATCGAATTCAACGCCGACCTCCTTTTCCTGCTTCAGTATCTCATTGAATGCATTTATATAACCAAAGGATCCGATACCATTAGACGCACCTTCTGGCAGTATGTATGCTTTGTGACCATCTGCTGCAAGCTTAACAGCCTCCTCCACCATGATCTCTCCTCTTGAAAATGAGTATTCCTCGGGAGTAATGAACCTAATGTTTGCTCCAAGCATTCTGTCCAGGAATAGGTTCCCTTCAGCTATTGTTCTGTCGGACCCTCTGAGGACCAATCTTGAACCCATACCAAGTCTTGCAGCAACGGCTGCTGTTGCCCTGGCATGATTCGACTGGATACCTCCACAGGTTATCAGGTAGTCGCAACCGGAGTCAATTGCCTCTCTTACTGCAAATTCCAGCTTTCTGACCTTATTTCCAGACACCTCAGTCCCGGTCTGGTCGTCTCTCTTGATCCACAGCTTTGCTCCCAGCTCATTTCCAATACGTTCCAACCGCTCAATTCTCGTAGGAAGATTTGCCAAGGAAATTTTTTCAGGCATCTTCATATGTATCCCTCCTATTATTGAACCACACCAGCCTTGCCGACAGGGAAAAACCTGTACACTACCTTCCCCTTCAGCTGACTTAAAGATATAAACCCAAGATTTCTGCTGTCTAAGCTGTTTCCCCTGTTGTCACCCATTACAAATACGCTCCCTTCAGGAACGACTGTCTCCTCCATACCAAGAGCAACCGTGTAGGTCTCACCGTTTACGTAATCCTCTGACAAGGCTTCGCCGTTGAGATATACCTTTCCATCAGCTATTAGTATCCTGTCCCCAGGTACTCCTATAACTCTTTTGATCAGTATATTTTTTTCAGCAGGTCTGCCCAATCTGTAGTTGATGCTGTTGGCTATCTCCTCCAGCTCGTTTATCATATTGACGAAAAGCCCGCTCTTTATTGAGTTCTTATTCAGGATAACAACATCTCCCCTATCAGGGTCAGACATGAGGTATCCCAGCTTATAAACAAATACTCTGTCATTCTCCTGAAATGTAGGCTCCATGGACTGCTCCTTCACCTGAGTTACCGTGGCGATATTTGATACTATGAAAAGCGCTACGAACATAGCAACAGCTAAGGATATCAACCAGTCCATAAAATCTCCCGCTACACCTTTTCTTTCCTTCAAATATATCATCCCTTTTCCTTATTTCTTCATCGCTTCCTGAAAAATCCAATAATGAAAATTATCATTATAACAGCAAACAACCCCAGCACGACAAATGGCAATATACTTATAAGGATGCTCCCTTCAGCCATAAGATAATCCTCCCATCAAAGCTTTCATACCTACAGATGGCCTGCATCTGCTGTCCTTATGATATTGTAACCTTTTTCGGTAAACTCCAGCTCCGTCAGTGATGTCCCCAAGAACACCGGGGTTCTGGCAAATCCGTTCATCCCCTGGCCACTGACTATCGTCATTAAAGCACGGATGGTAACTCCATGAGTTACTACCAGAACATTTTCCTCCCCGCAGGACTGAATATGCTTCAAAGCTTTGGCAGCTCTATCAAATAACTGCCCTATGCTTTCTCCATCGGTAGAGATATATTTGTCTGGATTATTTTTATAAGTATTATATTCCAGAGGATATTTGTCCTCTATCTCTGAAATAGTCATACCCTCCCAGCTGCCAAAATTAAGCTCTCTAAGCTCACTAATCACCTCTACAGGGATACCTCTTCCCTTTGCTATGATCTGAGCAGTAGTCAAGGCTCTTTTCTGATCGCTTGAAAAAATCCTGTCTATCCTTGTCCCATCAAGTCTTTCTGCCAGCCGCTCAGCATTCCTTAAACCATTTTCAGTAAGCGGCGAATCCTTCCAACCCTGGAGCCGTTTCTCAACATTCCACACAGTCTCTCCGTGTCTTACAAGATATATCCTCAAAGGAGAACCTCCCTAAAACTCATCTGCAAGCTTGGTCAGCGCATCACCAGTAACTCTATAAACTGTCCATTCATCCATCGGAATTGCACCTATGCTCTTATAGAAGTCAATAGACGGAGTGTTCCAGTCCAAACACCACCATTCAAACCTTCCACAGCCTCTATCCAGTGCAAGTTTAGCCAGGTATGACAGTAATAGCTTACCTATACCCTTTCCTCTCATCTCAGGTCTTACATACAGATCCTCCAGGTATAAACCCGGCCTCCCAAGGAAGGTTGAGAAATTATGGAAAAACAGTGCAAAACCAACAGGCTCATTCTCAAGCTCCGCAATAACTACCTCCGCAGCTCTTTTCTCAAATATAGTCTCCAGCAGTATTTCTTCAGTTGCCACAACCTCACTTAGAAGCTCTTCGTAATCAGCAAGCTCCTTTATGAATCTCAATACCAAACCGACATCCTCTCTTTTGGCCAGTCTGATAGTTACCCCTTCGATTTTGGTTACAATTGACTCTCCCATGTTATACCCCCTTAATATCATTATAACAATTATATCACAAACCACTGTGGAGAGGTAAACAATAAGGGCTTTCCCTGGACAAATGGGTATAAATATCATCAATACAGATGAAAGGAGGAAGTAGCATGTCAGAGCTTAGAAGTAAAAAATGCACTCCCTGTGAGGTTGGAGCTATACCAATGCTGCCCTTCGAGGTAGAGGAAAATTTAAGAAAGCTCCATAAGGATTGGGAAAGCAAGGACGACAAGCATATAGAGAGAAAGCTGACCTTCAAGAATTTTATGGAGGCAATTAAATTCGCAAACGAGGTAGCTCAGCTTGCAGAGGAGGAGGGTCACCATCCAACGCTCACTATCTCGTGGGGTATGGTAAGAGTAAAGCTCTACACCAGTAAAATCGGCGGACTTCACGAAAATGATTTCATACTAGCATCAAAGGTCGATCAGCTCGCTGAGAAGCTGGCTTGATCAAGCCTCAAAAAATACTAAAAAGGAGCTTCTTAATGGGAAGATATGAAACACCGGATTACTCAGTACTATTAAGTGAAGACGGCTTTGAAATTCGTGAATACATTGAATTCAACGTAGTCGAATACGACAACGATGCTGATCCTAATATTTCGAGAGGTTTTGGAACTCTGTTCAGCTATATATCTGACAACAACAAGCAGAATCAAAAGATATCCATGACCGTCCCGGTAATAGAGGAAATACGGCAGGATAAAATGAAAATGGCATTTGTAGTATCAAAAAAGCTTAAGGGTAATATTCCCGAGCCAAATGACGATAACCTTAGGATAAGAAAATTTGATTCAGGGACCTTCGCTGTAATAAGATACAGCGGATTCTCCAACAAGGAAAAGGAATCAAAAATGATAAAGAGGCTTGAGGAATGGTATAAAGGTAAGGGGTATGCGAGTATTTCCAATTATATGCTGGCTTTTTTCAATCCGCCCTTTACACCTCCCATGTTCCGTAGAAATGAGATCATGGTGAGGGTAGAAAAACATTAAAAATAAAATCGGCAAGAAAAACTCTTGCCGATTTTACGTTTTGCCAGGTTCTATTCCCACTCTCTGTTTTGACTTTTTCACGCGCTCCAGCAGGCTATTTCACGTGGTTCTAAGTCATTATTTTCAGCTTTATCGACGCTTTTTCCCGCTT